>JAYVHZ010000365.1:0-7822 GCA_043770645.1 Undibacterium sp.
TCCAATATTCCGCCGTCATGCCGGCATAGTAACTAGTACCGCAAGCGAGGATTAAGACATTGTCGATTTCTTGGAACACGCGGTAGGCTTTGTCGCCAAATAGCTCAGGCATGATATTGGTGATGCCTTCTAAGGTGTCGCCCAATGCCCGTGCTTGTTCAAAGATTTCTTTTTGCATGTAGTGACGATACGGGCCTAGCTCTGCTGCACCCGTATGGGCGTGCACTGTGCGCACTTCACGTTCGACTTGTTTGCCGTTCACATCCGCGATCCACACGCGTTGCAATTGTAGATCGACCACGTCGCCTTCTTCCAAATAAATGATTTGATCGGTGGTGCCTGCCAATGCCATCGCATCAGATGCTAAGAAATTTTCGCCTTTACCAACGCCGACGATTAATGGTGAACCTTGGCGTGCGCCAACTACGCGGTGTGGCTCATCGCGGCAGAAGACGGCGATCGCATACGCGCCGGTTAGGCGCTTGACCGCTTGTTGTACGGTTTCAAATAAATCGCCGCTGTATAAATGATCGACTAAGTGAGCGATGACTTCGGTGTCGGTTTGGCTTTCGAACACATAGCCTGCTTGCGTCAATTCTGCGCGTAGCTCTTCGTGGTTTTCGATAATGCCGTTGTGAACTAGAGCGATACGCGCGTTGTCACCACTACGAGAGAAATGCGGATGCGCATTCGCCGACGAGGGTGCGCCATGTGTTGCCCAACGTGTGTGAGCAATGCCAGTAAATCCTGCCAAACCAGTTTGCTCAACCTGCGCCTGCAATTCGGCCACACGTGAAGTGCTGCGTGAGCGCTGTAATTTGCCATCGACATGCAAGGCCACACCGCAAGAATCGTAGCCACGGTATTCGAGGCGCTTGAGGCCTTCTAACAAGATAGGAGTGATATTACGCTGTGCTACTGCGCCGACGATGCCACACATAGAGACCTCTGCTGAAAGAATGAGTCAACACTGACTGAATACTATGCATCCTAAACCAGTCGAGTTGAAATTTTCTTTCAATATTTAAACAAAAATGTTTAAATGATCCATACACACATAATCATGACGAAAAATTCCACATCTTTAAAAAAATTGAAATTTTTAGTCAGCAATTCAGACCAAGACAAGTGAACCATGATGACCTTAGATGAACTCGATAAGCGCATATTGCAAACCCTGCAAGTCGATGCCTCACTCAGCAATCAAGAACTCGCGGAGCGCGTACACGCATCACCGCCAACTTGCCTGCGACGCGTGAACCGCCTGAGAAAAGAAGGTGTGATCGCGAGACAGGTTGCGATCCTTGCGCCGGAAAAATTGGGACTTGGTTTGACCGCGATTGTCGAGATCACGCTTGATCATCAAGCGAGCGAGCATCAAATCGCTTTTGAACAGTTGGTTGCCAAAGAAATCGCCGTACAACAATGTTATCGGGTATCGCCCGGTCCGGATTTTGTAGTGATTATTCAGGTGACTGATATGGCCGCCTATCACGCACTCGCCCATCGTTTATTTGCCACACAAGCGAACGTGCGCAATGTGCGCAGCTTCTTTTCGATCAACCGCAGTAAATTCGAGACTCAGATGGCGATTGACTAAGGCGATGTCCATTTGTGTTGGCAATCTTTGTTCGCGTTCTAGGCAGTGATACCCCCATCAAATTGGTATTAGCACCTATCGAAGCGCAAACAGGAATGTGAGCGCTATTCAACATAGCCTTTGCGATCGATTTGAGGCTCTCAAATGACCCAATTCAAGCCTCTGGCGAAGATATGTATCAGGTCAATGTCATTGTCTTTTTCTACTGCATATCGAGTAAATTAAAGAAACAAAGCTTGCCATTTCACTTATGCGGGACGACGAAAACGATAATTTACGTAATTAAAAAATAAATTATGGAGTTTTGAACATCATATTTCGTAGCATTTAGGCGACAAATACACGTGATTTTAGCGACAAATGCGAAAATATTTCTTGACGATGACAAGATATACGAATTATGAATGATTGACATTACGAATCAAAATTGTATTTATATTTATCGCCTTGTTATGATTCTACCTGTCGCAACGATGCATGAAACAAAACGCAAAGAAACGGCAAAATTAATCACTTACAAAGGAAAAATCATGTTGAACGCATTCGTAGAAATCCAACTGGTAGTAACAATGATCGCTGTAGTTGCTGCATTCTCTGCTTACTTTATCGACAATTCTTCTAACTAATTAATGTTGTGGACAGTGAGCTCTCACTGGAATTAATTAGTGTTTGAATTGGATCAGATAACATAAGCGAGTTTTTAACAGAACTTGTCGTAACAAAGTAGTCAGATCAGTTACATAGCAACAAATTAGTAGCAAACAATAAGTCGTTCGTAATCTGTAGTTAGCAGTAAAAGAGAAATATCACCGGCTGAGTAGAAACCCAGGTTGGATCGCTGGTGAATAGTAAAAAATAGACGCCTTTTTCATTCATGCTAATCAGCATCTTCCCCATTATTCCGGGGCAAATGAAAGGCGTCTGTCTAGGGGGAAATTCTTCCCCCTGTTTTGTTTCTAGTGTTGCCGATCATCTTAGCAAGCGCGACCAATTTCAAATCTGCAAACCCACAAACCTAATCCAACACAGGGATCAGGCCTGCAGTGCTTGTCGAATTATTTTTTGATTTTCGCTGGGCGCTGCCAGGCATCAATCGTCACTTGTTTTGCTCGTGACACCGTCAATTTTCCTGCTGGCGCATCTTTTGACAAAGTCGTACCTGCTCCCAAAGTTGCACCCTTACCTACTGTTACCGGTGCAATCAATTGGCTATCACTGCCGATGAAAGCATCATCTTCAATCACAGTACGGAATTTATTGACCCCATCATAATTACAAGTAATCGTACCTGCGCCAATATTGACTCGACAGCCAATGGTGGCATCACCAATATACGCGAGATGATTGGCCTTGCTGTGTGCGGCAATCTGGCTATTTTTCACTTCGACAAAATTACCGATATGCACATCCTCGCCCAATTCAGCCCCTGGTCTTAAGCGTGCATAAGGACCAATTTGACTTTTCGCCCCGACGACCGCATTTTCAATATGACAGAAGGGTTTGATATCCACGCCTTCACCAATCTTGGCGTTCTTAATCACACAATGCGCCGCAATTTTCACGCCATCGGCTAATTCCACGTGACCTTCAAACACACATCCGACATCAATACTGACATCACGACCGCAGACTAAACTACCGCGCACATCAATCCGCGCAGGATCAAGTAAAGTCACGCCCTGCTCCAACAATTGATAGGCAATATTTTTTTGATGCAAACGCTCTAATTCCGCTAACTGCACTTTACTGTTAACGCCTATGGTTTCCCAAATCGCCGCTGGTTGCGCGGATGTCACGTCAACCCCATCCGCGACCGCACTAGCAACGATATCGGTCAAGTAGTACTCGCCCTGCGCATTTTGATTCGAAAGCTTTGACAACCACTGCTTAAGCGCTAGCGTCGGTGCAATCATGATGCCGGTATTGATCTCGGTCACGGCGCGCTCTTCGGCATTTGCATCTTTTTGCTCAACGATGCGGCGAATTTTCCCATCTTCACGAATGATGCGGCCGAGTCCAGTTGGGTCACTCATCTGCGCAGTCAATATTGCAAGCTTGTCGTTTCCAGCTGCCTCCATTAAGGCTTGCAAACTACTGGCGCTCGTCAAAGGCACATCACCGTACAAAATTAAAGTTGGGACAGAATCATCGAGATGCGGTATTGCCTGTGCTACCGCATGTCCAGTACCTAACTGTGGCTCTTGTTTAGCGAAGCAAATATCGTCAGCAGCCACAGCAGCGGGAACTTGTTCACCACCATGTCCATAGATAACGCAAATCTTTGCAGCATGATCAGCATGCAACTGGCGCGCTGTATCAATTACATGTTGCAACATAGGCTTACCCGCAATCGGATGAAGCACTTTAGGTAAGTTTGATTGCATGCGTTTGCCCATGCCGGCAGCCAGAATCACGACATTCATATTATTTTGATCAACAAGAATCACGAAGCCATCAGTCTATCATGTGGATCTGTCTTGGAGCATGGGTATGACGGTGTCATAATCACGGCTTCACATGATTTGATCCACCAAAAAATGACGCCTGAACTCCGCAAAGAAGCTTCCGAATTACAACTACACAAGCGTGGCATCCGCATCAACGTACAGTTGCATGTGATCGAAGCCGATGAAGAAGTGAAGTTGCGCAGTGAATCTGAATTAGCTCAGCGACTGGTCGGCTTGTGGGCAATAAGCCAAGCTGCTATACGGGGCAACTATGCCGAAATGCGCGACTACCTGCAAGCGCATGATTTAACTCACGTCTTATCGACAGAAGAGTCGCGCTTTCTCAATGATTATGCAGATAAGGGTGACCTAAACGATGATCGTGTTCGCAGTTTTCAAGATCGCTTACATGCGTTTCATTTTCTATCGTGGTGCGCGGGATTATTGGAGAAAATCGATCTAGGCAATAAGCGGATTGTCACCGAGAAATTACTAGAACACTTTCCAGCTCTTGATAAACTCGCTAATGCTCAAGTTGCGCCAGATGCCATTGAACAGATCCATTCCACCATAAAGCGTCGACGCAAAGATGCGATTATGGATTGGGCGGATCTACTCTACCGTCTGCATTGGGCAGTTCGACATGCACAACTGAACAACAAGCCTAGCCCGGGGAGTATCGATCCGGGAATGGTGAGAGAGTGGCATCAAGCTGTCAATTGGATGTGCAATTATGATGATGAAAATAATTGGGATGAAGTCAGCACAGAAACAACGGCTTAATCAGCAAGAATCAACACTACCACTAGGAACCATATCAGACGTCGTAAAGTCTACCTGCACTTCAGCCACTAACTTAAGTGTCTGATGCACGACAGAGATTTAGACTTTGATCAATAATACCAACTAACATCGATCTAGCTTTTTTACCGGAAACGCCCATTTGCAAACTTGCCAACTGTGACACACCAATAAGGACAACTATGAGACTTAAAAAACGCCACCCATTACCAATCGCATTAATGATTAGCGCACTGTTCGCGGGAGCCGCATTTACCTCCAGCACGTACGCCACACCAGCTAATTCCAAAATCTCCGCCGAGCAGGCCTTAATCACTAAAGCAAAGGCTATCCATAAACGCGTGCTGACTTTGGATACGCATGCGGATATCGATATCAACAACTTCGCTTACTCACGCAATTACACGCAAGATTTGGAAAATCAGGTCACCCTGCCAAAAATGATCGCTGGTGGTTTGGATGCTGCGTTTTTCATTGTGTACACAGGACAATCTACTGAAGCCGATGCCTTCGAGCCGGCTGGCTACAAACGTGCTTATGATAGTGCCATCAATATGTTTGAAGGCATCCATCGCATGACGACGGTATTAGCGCCAAATCAAATCGAATTTGCTCGCAGTATTGCGGATGTCAAACGTATTTATGCTAAGGGTAAGAAAGTGGCATTAATCGGTGTCGAGAATGCGTACCCTCTCGGCGATGAAAAGCTTGCACTGAAACGCGTCAAGCAATTCCACGATCGCGGCGCACGTTATATGTCCTTAGCACATCAAGGACATAGCCAACTTTCCGACTCAAATACTGGCGAAGCTATTGGCTGGAAATGGAATGGCTTGTCACCATTGGGTAAGCAAGTCATTACTGAAATGAACAAATGGGGCATCATGGTCGATGTATCGCATCCATCAAAAGAATCGATGATGCAGACGCTGGCAATTACCAAAGCACCTGTCATCGCATCGCACTCCTCAGTACGCGCCTTGTGTGATGTCAGCCGCAATATGGATGATGAACAATTGTTAGCGCTGAAAGCAAATAATGGCGTGATTCAAATTGTCGGCTTTAGCAGCTACTTAAAAACTGATTCTGCAGAACGCCGCGCTGCGCTACAAGTCTTACGCGAGGAATTTAAAGTTCCTGGCAATGTCTCCGTCGTTGGTGTACGTCGCGGCCCAGTAGGCGGCATCAGCGAGGAACAACGCGAAGCCTTACTCAAGCGCTTAAATGAACTTGACACACAACTCCCACCGCCAAGCCGGGCAAATGTACAAGACCTAGTCAATCACATTGATTATGCAGTCAAGAAAATCGGCCTTGATCATGTCGGCATTTCTTCTGATTTTGATGGCGGCGGTGGTATTGACGGCTGGAGTCATGCAGGGGAAACCTTCAACGTAACCCTAGAATTAGTACGTCGTGGTTATACCGAAGAGCAAATCGCCAAACTTTGGAGCGGTAACTTGTTACGCGTAATGGCGGATGTTGAAAAAGTCGCGAAAGAGATGCAGGCACAGCGTTAATTTCAATAGAAAAAACGCAGACTAGATTCCTTGGCGTGTCTGCGTTTTTTCATCGTGATATTGACCTCCTCCGAAAATCCAGAGTCTAGGTTATATTAAGATGCGACATATCTGACACTAAAGTTTGCGGCAACTTTAAAAATCCAAGTATTTTTTATGTTCATTTCTTTTGAGGTATCGATCACCAAAAGGTCAACTCAAAAGATCAACTCAAGAGATACCATCCGCTGTACATTGTTGACGAAATAGATCAGCGAGCTGCCGAGCATTCACATGATGCTCAGAGAACGAAGCATACACCTCCTCCGCCCATCGCCAAACCAAATCAATATATTCACGTTCATCGTGACTAGCATCGACATCGATCACGGTAATTGTCGGCTGGTGATTCGCATCCTGCTCAATGATTTTTTCATCGGGATGTGAGATTTTATAGGCATCCAAAGACTCTTGAAGGATCGTCGATAACTCATAGTTCCACTGAATCTTATCGACCAAAATCAAGTGCAAACGCGCAAGATGAAAGTGATTGTTCCAGCGACTGTGAATTAAGGTATGTTGCAAGGCATGCGCATCAACACAGAGAAAAAGCGTCATGTGTTGAATGCCTTTTTCCTGACTGATCTTATGCGTAATTTTGCTAGCGGTCGCTACGCATTCGGTGATGCCATGAAAGGTATCTGATCCACAAAGTTGGCATTGGCCATCTTCGAGTATCTCTAAATCATTCTTTGCTGCCTGTTCTAACCATTTTGGCATAATCAACCTCCATTGCTATGACGCACATTGAGACTTCATATTCATCATAAAACAGGCAGCAAAATTAAACTAGCGTTGTCGTTCTTTTTCCCACAATACATCGCTGCCACCAGCAAAACGATTGAGCACACGCGACAGAACGAATAACAAATCTGACAATCTGTTCATATACTGGCGTGGTGCCTCGTTGATTTGCTCTGCTTTGCCAACACTGACTATTGCCCGTTCGGCACGGCGGCAAACGGTGCGACATACATGCGCCATCGATGCTGCACGTGAACCGCCTGGCAAGATGAAATCCTTCAACGGCGGCAAATCAGCATTGTATTTTGCAAGCAATGTATCTAATCGCAATACTTGCGCATCCGTAATCATAGTGTAACCAGGAATACACAACTCACCGCCCATATCAAACAGATCATGCTGTATTGAAAATAGTTCATGCTTCAGTGCTTCCGGAATATCCTCGCAAATCAAGGCACCAATATGCGAATTGAGTTCATCGACGTCACCCATCGCGTGTACCCGCAAGGCATCTTTATCAATACGCGTTCCATCACCTAAGCCCGTGGTCCCCGCATCACCCGTACGAGTGGCGATTTTTGAAAGTCTGTTACCCATAATAATGTCTCAGAAATTTGATCAAGCAGAAAGGATACGCGAATTTATTGCGAATGCGCGTATGCCCATTTTAA
>JAYVHZ010000366.1:0-4095 GCA_043770645.1 Undibacterium sp.
TCCGATTACAGCCCTATTAGCTTGGGTTTAGGCGACCCTAAGCACGCCACACCGCAATTGATCAAAGATGCCTTGATCGCCAACTTAAATGGTCTTGCCAATTATCCATCGACCAATGGGATTGAAGGGTTACGCCTTGCCATCAGTCATTGGCTGGCACAGCGCTATGACATCCCTGCCCCAGATGCGGCGAAGCAAATTTTGCCGGTGAATGGCTCGCGCGAAGCCTTGTTTTCACTAGCGCAGGCAGTAATTGATCCGAGCAAAAATCACGACGGCTTACCGATCGTCATCTGCCCTAACCCTTTCTACCAGATCTACGAAGGTGCGGCCTACCTGGCGGGCGCGGAGCCTTACTTTGCCAATGCGAATCCGGCAAAAAATTTCGCGCCTGATTTTAGTCAAGTTCCAGAAGCTATCTGGCAGCGCACGCAATTGCTATACGTATGTTCCCCTGGCAATCCGACTGGCGCAGTATTAACGCTGAATGACTGGAAGGAACTATTCGAATTATCGGATCGTTACAATTTTGTGATTGCCGCAGACGAATGTTATTCAGAAATCTATTTTGGCGACACAGCACCGCTAGGCAGTCTAGCAGCAGCACGCGCTTTGGGTCGCAACGATTATCCTCGGTTAATTACTTTGTCTAGCCTGTCTAAGCGCTCCAACGTTCCCGGTATGCGCTCTGGCTTCGTCGCTGGCGATGCAAATATCATCAAACAATTTTTGCTATATCGTACCTATCACGGCGGCGCGATGTCTCCCAGCATACAAGCAGCGTCAATAGCCGCTTGGAATGATGAACAACACGTGATTGAAAATCGTGCTTTGTATGTGAAGAAGTTTTCTCAAGTCACCCCAATTTTACAAGAAGTTCTCGATGTCGCCTTGCCTGATGCCGCCTTTTACCTGTGGGCAGGTGTTGATAAGCACATTCAAATCTCTGACACAGAGTTCGCGCAAGGTCTTTACCGAGACTATAATGTGACAGTTTTACCTGGAAGCTTTTTAGCCCGTGAAGCACACGGCATTAACCCTGGCAGCAACCGTATTCGGATGGCCTTAGTGGCCGAAGTTGAGGAATGTATGGAAGCCGCACAGAGAATAGCTTCCTACACCAAACAATTAATGCAACTCAATAGCGCCAAATAGCGCTCGACCAAAATCCGTATAGTCATTTTTATCTCTTTCACTTTACATAAATAACGTCATGACACAGCAATTACAAAGCATCATCGATCAAGCATGGGAAGATCGCGCTAGCTTCACTCCTAAAAATGCGCCGGCAGAATTACGTGAAGCGGTTGCGCATGTATTGGGACAACTCGATTCCGGCAGTTTACGCGTCGCGCAAAAAATTGACGGCGCTTGGCATGTCAATCAATGGGTGAAAAAAGCGGTATTACTGTCTTTCCGTTTGGAAGACAATATCGTGATGCCATCTGGCGAACACATGCAATTCTTCGACAAAGTGCCGACCAAGTTTGCCAATTACACCGCCGAAGATTTCGCTAAAGGCGGCTTCCGCGTGGTACCGCCAGCGGTCGCGCGTCGCGGTAGTTTCATCGGCAAAAACGTGGTGTTGATGCCGTCATACGTAAACATCGGCGCGTATGTCGATGAAGGCGCGATGGTCGACACGTGGGCAACTGTCGGTTCATGCGCGCAAATTGGGAAGAACGTACATTTATCTGGTGGTGTGGGCATTGGTGGCGTGTTAGAGCCTATGCAAGCGAATCCAACCATCATTGAAGACAACTGCTTCATCGGTGCGCGTTCAGAAGTGGTTGAAGGCGTGATCGTGGAAGAAAATTCTGTCATTTCTATGGGTGTGTATATCGGTCAATCGACTAAGATTTATGACCGTGCAACTGGTGAAGTGACTTATGGTCGTATTCCGGCAGGATCTGTGGTTGTCTCAGGCAATTTACCATCGGCTTGCGGCAAATACAGTTTGTATTGCGCGGTGATCGTGAAGCGCGTGGATGCTCAGACGCGCTCCAAAACTAGCATTAATGAATTGTTGCGTGGTGCTTAATTTTATTTAGTAAGAGCAAGCTCATCGTTTTAAACAATTAGGGTTACACCTTTTTATCTTCACAGAGGAATTATCATGGCAATGGATCGTTTATTTCAGTTGATGAAAGACAAGAGCGCGTCGGATCTGTTTTTCGCGATGAATTCGCCGATCCATTTGAAAATCAATGGCAACCTCCTTCCCATCAATCAGCAAAAGATGGATGAAGAAAACATTATGGCTTTGCTCGCCGAAGTGCTCTCGGCAGAGCAAATCGCACAATATAAGCGCGATAATGAGCTTAACGTTGGTATCGGCATGGCGGGTATCGGTCGCTTCCGTTTGTCTGCATTTAGACAACGTGGTTCGACCTCTGCTGTGTTTCGCTTCGTACCTGGCACTATCCCAGCGTTTTCCACTCTCCATCTACCACCGGTATTGTCTGAGTTGATTATGGAAAAACGTGGATTGATTTTGGTTGTCGGTGCCACCGGTTCAGGTAAATCGACCTCAATTGCATCCATGCTCGATTATCGGAATGAAACCAAGACAGGGCACATCCTTACCATCGAAGATCCGATCGAATATCTGTTCAGAAGCAAAAAATCCATCGTCAATCAACGTGAAGTTGGCACCGATGCAGATAGTTTAAAAACCGCATTGCGCAATTCCTTACGCCAAGCGCCAGATGTTATTCTGATTGGCGAGATTCGTGATTTAGAAACTATGATGGCGGCGATCGCTTACGCCCAATCAGGTCACTTGGTGGTTGCCACTTTACATGCGAATAATAGTTACCAAGCATTGAACCGTATTATCAGTTTCTTCCCGATTGAAAACCGTAGCGCTTTGCTCTTGGATTTAGCTTCGGCGATCAAAGCAGTGATCTCACAGCGCTTAATCAAGGCGGTGAATGGTGGTCGTTGTCCAGCGGTAGAAATTATGCTGAACACGCGCTATGTGGGCGAGTTAATCGAACAAGGCAACATTTTCCAAATTAAGGAAGCGATTGAGAAGAGTCTGGCGCCTGGCTCACAGACCTTCGAGCGCGCTCTACTGCAATTAATCAAAGACGGTCTGATTACTCAGGAAGAAGGATTAGCCAACGCCGACTCCGCGAATAATTTATTGTGGTTGCTGAACAATGACACAACCTTAGCGCAAAAGAACAATGAAGAGCCAGAGCCAGAAAAGAACACAGACGCGACCTTTACCGAATTTAATTTGAACATGTAATGATGACTGTCAGCACCAATATCCGCTTATTTGGCATCCCCAATTGCGACACCGTTAAAAAAGCCCGAACTTGGTTAGAACAACAAGCGATTCCTTTTGAATTTCACAATTTCAAAAAAGATGGTTTGACTCAAGCGCAAGTTGAAGTCTGGCTACAAAAAGTCGAGCTTGATACCTTAATCAACCGCAAAGGCACCACTTGGCGCGCGCTCTCCGACGAGCAAAAATCGCGCGCGAATAACCGAGGCGATGCCATTGCCTTGATAGTAGAAAATCCGTCTTTAGTTAAGCGACCCGTTTTGCAAATTGATGGAAACTTTGGCCAACACGCAGTTCAGCACGCAGTTCAACATATCGGTGTTGGTTTCAATGATCAACTCTACCAAACTATTTTTAAAGAAATCTAAGTTTTCATGAGCAAAACTCTCGCACTCACTGAGCAACTAATCGCATTGGATTCGGTTACACCAGAAGACAAAGGCTGTCAAAACACCTTAATCAATTTATTAAAGCCACTTGGCTTTACATGCGAAACCATCCAATCTGGTGAGGTAACAAATCTATGGGCGCGACGCGGCACGACCCAGCCTTTAGTGGTTTTCGCAGGCCACACCGATGTGGTACCAACTGGTCCGGTTACGCAATGGCAATCTGAACCATTTGCTCCAACCCATAGAGATGGCAAATTATTTGGTCGTGGCGCAGCAGATATGAAAACCTCAATCGCTGCCTTCGTGGTCGCGACTGAAGAATTCGTAATAGCCCATCCTGATCATAACGGTTCGATCGGTTTTTTAATCACTAGTGATGAAGAAGGCCCAGCAACAGATGGAACTGTC
>JAYVHZ010000367.1:0-10960 GCA_043770645.1 Undibacterium sp.
GCCCCTTTTGCCAATCCGGTTGAAAAAAATTGGAAAGAAGTCGTCAAGCATGATGACAAGGTGTTGATCGGTAATTATGAAGTTTTCCGTGACTATTTAGCGGTTACCGAAAAGACGCAGGCATTAAACCGCACGCGCATTTTCAACTTCAAAACGAAGCAATGGAAGAGCGTACAGTTTAACGATGAAGTTTATTTAGCCAATAGCGCCGGCACACCAGAATTCACCGCACAAAAACTGCGTATGTCTTACCAATCACCAACCACACCGCCGATGGTGATGGACGTGAATATGGCGACTGGCGAACGTAGCATCTTGAAACAACAAGAAGTGGTCGGTGGTTTTGATGCCAGCAAATACGAAGCACGTCGCCTGTGGGCAACTGCCAAAGATGGCGTCAAGGTGCCATTGTGGGCGGTCTATAAAAAGGGCGTGAAATTTGATGGCACTGCACCGACGCTGTTGTATTCGTATGGTAGCTACGGCATTTCGACCGAAGCGACTTTCGCCTTAAGTCGTTTGAGCTTACTCGACCGTGGTGTCATTTACGTGCAAGCCCACATCCGTGGTGGCACGGATCTGGGTGAGCGTTGGCACGAAGATGGCATGTTGATGAAGAAGAAAAACACCTTCACCGACTTTATCGCTGCCGCTGAATTCTTGATCCAAGAAAAATGGACCAGCAAAGATAAGTTGATTATTCAAGGTGGTAGCGCTGGTGGTTTGTTGATGGGTGCAGTCGTCAATATGCGTCCTGATTTGTTCAAAGCCGTCCATGCCGCTGTACCATTTGTTGACGTCATGAATACCATGATGGACTCCAGCTTACCGTTAACCACAGGTGAGTATCTGGAATGGGGTGATCCAAATAACAAAGCGGCCTACGATTACATGCGCAGCTATTCTCCGTATGACAATATTGAGAAAAAAGCCTATCCAGCGATGTTGGTAACGACAGGTCTGAACGACAGTCAGGTTATGTATTGGGAACCAGCCAAATACGTTGCTAAATTGCGGGCACACAAAACAGACAATAATCCCTTGCTGTTAAAAACCAATATGGCTGCCGGACACGGTGGCGCGTCGGGTCGTTATGATGCGATTAAAGAAGGCGCGTTTAATTTTGCATGGATGTTGTCGCAGTGGGATATTAAAGAATAAGTGCTTTTACTAAATTCTTGCACATTCAGAAACAGACTGTCTCGATCTTAGTTCTTTATTCGCTTTAAGAATCCAAGGCCATCAAGGTCTGCATTAGCATTAACGAAAAACACAGGGAAAATTCCATCGCGAATTCCCCTGTGTTTTTTTTCGTGCAATTCACACCCGACGGCTACCAAACAATTGAGCCAAAAGATATTTTGATCGAAAAATCGCCTATCTTGTGCGGCGAAATACCTCATTAAAAAAACTCAATGAGTCATCAAATTAATATAAGTTAAACATATAAAAATAAAATGATAATATAAATCTTGCGTGAATTTTTCGATTAATTGGTTCGGATTTGCGTCATTTAAATTCACATCATCTGAATAGGTATCGAGCATGAATCACTGTCCTCTGAAATATGTTTACAGCATCGTTATCTCCCTTAGTTTTTTAAGTTTCACTTCGTTCTGTCTGGCAAATACCGTCGAAAAGGCAGAGCTCCTACCCGCCAACTGGACAATCTTAGCAAAAGAAAAATCTACAAAAGATGGTGTGGTTGCGATTGAAGGTTACTTTTCTAATCGTACAGTCAAAACAAAAGCGATGCTGGTTGAAAACAAGATCGACGGCAGCTATGGACTAGCGGTCACAATGCGACCACATCAGCTAGCAATTATTATTAAGACTTTTAAAGATATTGTCGCTAATCCACCAAGTCTGAGTGTGGTCAAATCTGGCAAATACCATCCGAGCTGTACACCAGAGGTGAAAAATTGCGATGCGTTTTTTGTGAAAAATCAGGCGATTGGCCTATTTTTTGATGAATCCAGTGGACAAGTAATTTATTTTGACAATAATAAATTCAATACGGCTTATGTCACAGATTGAATCACTCCGTAGGAAGGCATATTAAGCCGAGTATTCTTTACTGCCTCCATGCGGTCTTCATTAAGCAAAATTATAAACCCACACTTTTCAATGCCAGCCAGCGTGCTGGCTTTTTTTTGTTTACTCAAAGAAAACATGCCAAGACATGTAAAACTAATGGCACAGATGAGTGCCTATGGAAGTAGACTTTTTAATACAATTACTTTAGGCTTCGTTGCACAATAAAAATAATTCTACAAAAATAAAGTTTATTAACGACGCTGATTACGCAAATTGGTCAATCGCCTACATCCAACAATGAGAGAACTTCATGGATTTCGCATCACGCATTAAAACTTGGGCTGGTAATAACCTACCTTTCATCTTCGGACTACTGCGCACTTTTAAGCCGAATCTGGTCACCAAAGAATTTGCTCTAATCACTCGCTATAGCGATGTACAAGAAGCGCTATCTAGACCGAACGCACTAGGCGTCACCTACGCGGAAAAAATGGGGAAAATCACTGCTGGCAGCAATTTTTTCCTCGGCATGAACGATACACCGGCTTATACCCGCGATGTCTCAAATATGCGTTTAGTGGCGCGCCGTGACGATGTGACACAAGTGATTGCGCCTATGGTGGAAAAGTTCGCTTTGGCATTAGTCGCCAAAGCCGATGGCAAAATCGAAATCGTCAGTCAGCTAAGCAGCATCGTTCCATGTCAATTTAGCGCCGAATATCTGGGCGTTTCAGGTCCTAGCCAGCAGGAATTATTTGACTGGGCCAGCAGCATGTTTGCTTACTTGTTTTATCCAGACAACCCTACCGAAGTCGATCAAACCGCGCTCGCCAATAGCGTCAAGACTTGCGGCTATCTCGATCAACTAATCACACAACGCAAACAAGAAGCCGCTGCTGGACAAGAAAAAGACGACATCATAGGCCGCTGCCTGAAGCTGCAAGCTAGTGGTACGCCAGGAATGAGCGATCTAGAAATTCGCAATAACATCATCGGCATCATCATCGGCTTAATGCCCACCACATCAAAATGCGCGGTACTCGTGATCGACTATTTGCTCGATCACCCAGAATTACTCGCCGGTGCGCAGCAAGCAGCATTTGCCAATGATGATGAGACCTTACGTAAAACGATGTTGGAGGCAATGCGATTTAATAGCTTTGGGGCGGGTGTTTTCCGCGTTGCGAATGAAGACTATGTCGTCGCTAGCGGTAGTTTCCGCTCCAAAAAAATCCTCAAAGGCAGTAAAGTCTTGGTCGCATTGCAGTCTGCCATGTTAGACGGTCGTGAACTCGATGATCCTAAATCATTCAGGCTGGATAGACCCGATCACCACTATATGCACTTTGGTTACGGCATGCATACCTGCTTCGGGCAGCACATCAACATGGTGCAAATTCCCATGATCGTCAAAGCACTCTTACGTTGCAAAAATTTACGTCGTGCCTCTAGCGACGCTGGCAAGGTCAAGTATCATCAAGCCTTTCCGGTCAGTTTGCATCTGGAATATGATCCAAGCTAAGCTGCAACAATTTGCCGTAGCAAATCGCAAGTTGATATCCCGTCTTGAATTAAGAGCTAAACACCATGAACAACGAGCACCAATTCATGCACGACATATTCGGTGCCGCAATCGAAGAGATTAACTAACACAAAATCTTGAGTAAAGATGGCGACATCAACTATGGTCGCGCCCAAGATTGAATCAATTTTTAAGATAGATTACTGCGGAACGACAAAGGCTTCAAAGTGTTTAATGTGACTTTAGAAGAGATAAAAAACGCATAGTCGTTTTGATTACGTAGATACATCGCCCGCATTGATTTGCTCCAAACCATCCATAAACGGCGAAGCTGTATCCGAACTTTCTTGCGCTAGTCAAACAGTTTAAATAGGTCAGAGGCTAAGTCGATGACATTGATCACATCGACCGCATCAAGATGAGATTCCTGTTTTTTCGGTTGATCCAAAGTGGCTAGGTTAGTCTGTAATTTTTCCAAGTCATTATTTTTTGGAAAACCGTACTGCAATATCATTCTGTCCAGCTCTCCACTATCGAGCCAAATTCCATCGCAGTGCGGACAAACATCGATATCGATCCCCTTGATCGTGAATGCCATCATGGTGGTACATTGGTCTGGACATTCTCGCTGAGGCGCATTGAGATTCAGCGCATTTTCTGTTACACCACGATGGGAGAGCAGCGCTGCTTGCGCCTTCACCTCTCGAAAAAACTCGCCTGGTATAAAGACGCCATGACACACATCACAGCGATGTGTCGTCGTGGTTTTCAAAATTTTCACTTGTAGTTTCGTTTGGTCGACTGGACAGTACATGTTTCTCATCCAAGGTTTTATAAGGTAAATAGATGTCAGGATTTGCCGTAGCTTACCACCGCGCTCTGCCATACTGCTTGAGTATTCAATCCGGAAAATTACCGACATCGCATTGCATGATGAATCTGGTCCGAAGCGCAAATTGATTTTAATCAATGCTATGATCTACTTACTTTTGTTTATGAATAGCCTGCGTCATGTCATCTTCCGATCCTAAATATGTCACTGGAAACCGTCCGGTAAATCAGAGAACCACACCGCCGCCTGATGTGACAACGCAAGCCATCCATCCTGTGTTGAAAGGACGCATGGCTGCGATGAAAGCGAAACATCAATTTGGTGCTCCACTCACCGATCAATTACATCGTTCAAGAGGAAAATCAAAGCCATCGAGAATCAGCGCAACCATCATCTTTTGCGCAGTGCTCGTCACCGTTTTCAGCCTAGGTTTGGCTATAGCTGCGATGGAAAAATCAATTCTTATCACAAGCATTTCATTACTTGGACTATTGTTCGGTTTAGGTTTCTTGTATCGTTCAGTTCGAACAAAAAGAATAGCGCATGAGGCAATAATACATGTGTCGCCATTATTTAATGAGACTTGTCTGAATGCTTTTGACCGGGTTCTTGAGCAAAGCGGTAAAGAACTTGAAGAAGATATGGTGGCACAACTTAACTGTATAAAAGCGCAGATTCTGCGGATCGCAAAACTCGCCGATCACGCCGATATGAACGAACACTTTTCTATCGAAGACCGTCACTATCTAAGTGAAAGTCTGCAGCGTTATTTGCCAGATAGCTTACAAAATTATTTGCAAATTCCAAGCACAGCGCGTGCTTCAGAGTTAATAAACACGACGCAAACGGCAAACGACTTATTACGACAACAGCTCACACTATTTCAAAGTGAATTTGACAAATACGAACAAAAATTAACCAGAAACGCAGCAGAACATTTACTACGTCAACAGCGCTTTTTGGAAGCAAAAACCAAGAGCAAGTAATCTCATTCGAGCTAGATTCATTGGCTGCATTTCACTTCCATGACTGACGATCAAGCCTCATTGATCCTATCGATCAATTTCGTGACTAAACAAAGATTGTGGTAGATCTTGGAAGGTGACTTTAGTCACCCACCACGCTCGCGGCAGCTGCATCAGACTTTGCCAGCATGTGTCCTTCCCGCTCAAAACGACTGTGCCAAGACAAAGCTTCATCCAAAATATGTGGGGTATGCATTCCCGCATGTCCGGCGCGAGCAAGTTGCTGAGCACGATTCACATAGTCCAACAAAGCTGGCCGATAATCCGGATGGGCGCAACGTTGAATAATCAATTCAGCGCGATGACGTGGTGCGACGCCACGTAAATCTGCCAAGCCCTGCTCAGTCACAATAATTTGCACATCGTGCTCAGTGTGATCGACATGGCTAACCATAGGAACGATACAAGAAATCGATCCATCCTTGGCAGTCGATGGTGTCATGAACATGGATACATAGGCATTCCGCGCAAAATCTCCTGAACCACCGATGCCATTCATGATACGAGTTCCCATCACGTGGGTAGAGTTGACGTTACCATAAATGTCCGCCTCCAACATCGCATTCATGGAGATGACACCAAGGCGGCGAATTAACTCAGGATGATTGGAAATCTCTTGCGATCGCAAAATAATCTTGTCGCGATAAAAATCTAAATTATGTAAAAATTCCTGATTCGCAGCCAGACTAAATGACAATGCGGTGGCTGAGGCCACCGTCATTTTTCCCGACTTAATCATCGCCAACATACCATCTTGCAGCACTTCGGTAAAACCACTTAAATTCTCAAAGGTGCCTCGATTCAAACCAGCCAATACCGCATTCGCAATATTGCCGACGCCTGACTGCAATGGCAGCAAGGTCGGCGGCATACGCCCCAATTTCACTTCCTCCGCAAAAAAGTTCAGTATGTGTTCTGCGATACGTTCCGAGTTTTGATCAGGCGGTTTAAATTCGGTATTCCGATCTGGCAAATCAGTTTCCACCACGGCCACGACTTTACTTAAGTCAACCCGCAAATAGGGCTCGCCAATCCTGTCACCAGTATGTTCCATTGGAATTGGCTTGCGATGAGGCGGACGCTCAGTACCATAATAAATATCATGCATACCTTCGAGATCAGCACACTGATGAGAATTGACTTCCAAGATAATTTTATCAGCCTGATCCAGCCATGTTTTGTTATTCCCGACAGAAGTCGAGGGAATCAAACGACCATCTGGTAATATGCCCGCGACTTCGATCACAGCGACATTGAGTTTTCCTAAAAAGCCAAACCAAACATACTGCGCAACGTGAGACAAATGCAAGTCGACATAATCCATCAAACCAGCATTAATGCGCGCCCGACAAGTGGGGTCAGATTGATACGGCAGGCGCATATTGATCGCACCAACTTTCGCCAAAGCGCCATCTAATTCTGGCGCGGTAGAGGCGCCAGTCCATACACCGATACTAAATTTTGTGTCGCCTTGATTCGCTTGCTCTATCCTCTTTGCTAAAGCCTGAGGTACCAATTTAGGATAACCCGCCCCCGTAAAGCCACTCATACCAACATGATCGCCGTTCGCGATCATCATGGCAGCGGCTTCCGCTGTCATGACTTTCTGTCTTAATAGTTCATGCTGTATGCGAGACGTAATGCTCATAATGGGTAACTTCCGAGGTTCAAGAAATGTTGAAAGCTGCTATTAATCATTGGGCGTCGCGAGCAGGCATATCAACAAATACTTCAGCAAATCGTGTGTCGGTCTCGGCTAGCTTTTTCCAATAGTCATAATATTCAGGATATGACCATGGGTGCAAACGTTGCAAGCTCAACATCGTCTTTTTCGCCGCCTCAATTTGCCCGTTCAATACATAAATTTCCGCCTGCTTGCTGAGTATATGTACAAAACCAAAACGCTTACTCGTCGTCTCGACAAACTTCATCTCTTGTGCAGACAATCCAGCCACTGGCGTCATTCGCATCAATTTGAAGTAATCGTAAAAATCTGGCAATAAAGTCCACGATGGCGCTCGGATTTTTTCTTCCGGTATTAATGCATAATTTTTTTCTTGTCGAAAAGCGACAAAACCATCAACAACTCTATGAAAATCAATCCAAGCCCAGACTAACAGAGCGAAACAAACTGGCACTGTCGCCCAAATTGAGCGGCGGGGCAAGGGTACACCAGTATGCTGCCAGCGCAATTGATGAAGTGCTCCAAGCATCACACCGACAGGCATCAAAACATAGGCATACCAAAGTGGAAATTCGACCAAACTATGTACCCCGACTGCGAACAAGAGCATCAACAAGAAGACC
This sequence comes from Undibacterium sp., assembly GCA_043770645.1. Classification (GTDB taxonomy): domain Bacteria; phylum Pseudomonadota; class Gammaproteobacteria; order Burkholderiales; family Burkholderiaceae_D; genus Undibacterium. The sequence continues at coordinate 7,724 of JAYVHZ010000367.1, forward strand.
ACAGATTTATCGTCAAGACTGCGCTTAGAACCACATGTTTTCCACAAAAAACTCAGCAGGACTACAAAGAAAAAAATCGTAAAAGCGATCCCCAATTCGGCAGCGAAATTCAGAGTGATATTGTGAGAGTGTTCGGCATAAATGCTCGCGGAAAAATTACTGGCATGGGCCACTTGTTCGGGTCCAAAATTAAACCACCCGACGCCGAACCAAGGATGCGCACTTGCCATAGCCCAAGCCTGTTGTAGCAAAACTGTTCGCTCAGAACGTCCGCCAACACGTTCACCGAGAGTGCCAACCACAAAGCCAAGCCACTTCGCGATCGTCGGTAAGCTGATCAGTAACATCACATAAATTAGCAAAAGACTGAGTAGTCCAAATAGAGGAGTTTTATGCGAATTGCGCCGCACCAAGAAAATCAAGACAGTCAAACCCGGCAAGATTATCCATGCAATACGCGACTGTGTCAGACTCAATCCCCATAGAAAAACCACTGCCAAACACCAGCCGAGCCAAGCTGGCATACGAGAATTCTGTAGCATCCACCAGAGCGACGCGATACCGAAACAAATCAGCAAGGCTAATTGGTTCGGTTGCGCGACATTAGCGAAGGCACGTATAGGATTGACACCGTCATTACTCATATACATCACAAACGGTCGCCAATCTAAACCTAATATCTGCACTTGTTGCATCAGGACAGACAAAAAGGCCGCAACAAAAAAAACCAGCGCGAACATCCAACTAAGCGACGCAGCACTGCCTGTTTGTTTAACCCAACTGGCGCCCAAAGCCATCGCCAAGATCATCGTAAACAAAACAAAAACTGGATAGTAGATTGCTGCAGGCCTCGTGACTCCCAACAGACTTTGCAAGCTCAACCATACAATCAATGAGAAAACTAACAAACCAATTGCAGGTACGATAATTTTTTCTTTAGCAATGACAAAATACGGTATGAATGCAACGAATACGCCTATCGTCATAGCCCATTCATGGTAAAAACTTCGGTATGGGTGAATGTGTCCGGAATATAATTGTGCGAACAATAAACAAGATCCGAAAATCAGGAGAGAGAGATGAACAGGGTTTTTAAGAAACATCTTTTTATCAAAAAACAGTAATGGCTTCGTAGCCCTTGAAATTTCTGCCAAACAGGATTATTTTACTTGAACACTTTACAGCGACGTTCAAATTGACCGAACTGGCGCATGCCAAGCTTTCTCAATTTGATAATCATTGCCGATTATTAAACTTCCAAAAAACATATTTATGATTACTAATCGACTATCCACATTAAATCGTTTTCAAGCCACAGGTTTTCACTTCTTAGCGAGCGCCGCTATTATTGCTGTTATTTTTGGCTTCGTTAAATTAGTTTGGTACCCACAACAACTATTTGAGGCCGCAAATGGTTTTGATTTGCTCAAAATATTAATTTTGGTGGACTTGGTCTTGGGCCCACTGATCATGTTAATTATTTTCAATCCCCAAAAAAAATCACTCAAATTTGACGTGAGTGCGGTCTTAATTTGCCAACTACTATTTCTAGGCTACGGCGTTTGGTCATTGTACACAGTGCGCCCAGCCTATATCGCCTTTGTTGACAAACAATTTCACTTAGTAAAAGCCAATGAAATTGAAGATGCCGATATAGCCAAAGCTGAAAACTCTGATTTCAAGAATTTGCCAAATTTCGGTCCGGTTTTCGTGGGGACAAAAATGCCAGATTCAGAAAAGAAACGCGAAGAAATTTTATTCGCAGGTTTAGGGAATATGGGCATTCAAAATTTGCCACAATACTATATTCCACTAAAGGATATCCAATCCCAAGTATTAGCAGCCAGCAAATCCATCGAAAACCAACATATAGAAGGAAGTGACAAAGAGCAGCTCGAAAAAATCAAGCTTGAGATGGAAAAACAAGGAAAAAACGTCCTGTTTTGCCCACTAGTGTCTAGGGGAAAACGACTGTTTGTGGTGATCGATGCGAGCAATGGTGCAGTGCTTGGAATGAACTGAGGAAGAAGCACTAGTTCTGAGGGATTTTTTTGTGTAGTGTCTACAAGATCAACGCTTGAACCATCTTAGTGGGGTTACATTCAGAACCCCACTATTGCCAGAGTTAATTCAGCTGAAATTCCATCTTGGTGCCGGATAAATCAATTTCATCTCCATGTACCAATACCCTCGGTCGGGCATCAATGGTTTCGCCATTGATTTTAGGGAATACTTTACCTTCGACGAAAGTAATTTTAAATCGATTCCCATCGCGTGCAATTGATACCACCAAAATGCCAGGGCTACCCAAAGTCGTCACTGGCTTGGACAACACCATTTCCTTACCGGAATTACCGCCACTCAAAACTTTTATTTTTCCGACTTTTAGCGTCTCATCTGGGGAAATTTGATAGTTATCAACTTCAACCACGAACTTCAACTGGTATTTACCCAATTCGATCACATCGTCATTTTGTAGCAGGTGTTTCTTAATTGGCTGACCATTTACCGAAGTGCCATTGGTACTCCCAAGATCCAAAACAAAAGTTCCTTCAGAAGTGGTGTCAATCGCGGCATGGCGTCCACTAACGGCGAGATGATCCAATACCAAGTCATTACCGGGCCGACGCCCTATATTCATTCGGGCACGGTCAATATTGAACTCTTTTTGAACCTGACCATTAAAAATCACCACAACTTTCGCCATAATATATCCACCGAATGCAAAAAAATTTAACCAGAGAGAAAAACACTGACAGGCTACTGACAATCTAATCAAGACCGACTTGTAAATTAACTAGCAAAAATATACTCCATAAAGCGGCGCTCATGCAATTCTTTCACTCGCATTAAAACAACGGAAATATTATCAAAACCTCCTTGTCTATTTGCCAGATAAACCAAGGTCTTGCAGCTTGTGTCTAAGTCGTGCCCATGATCACGTAATACGGTTTGTATGTCGATCTGATCAAGCATATCGCTCAATCCATCTGAACATAAGACAAAAATATCACCAGATTTCATTTGGTGATTATGCACTTCTACTTCGATATCTTCATGCGATCCGACGGCACGGGTAATCAAATTCTTTATTGGCGATAAGTGAGCATCCGCTTGCGAAATTAAACCAGCGTCGATCTGCGCTTGCAGTACCGAATGATCACGGGTTATCTGGTCTAGAAAATTATCTCGAAACAAGTAAGCTCTCGAATCACCAACATGCCCGATCACCAACTT
>JAYVHZ010000368.1:0-15964 GCA_043770645.1 Undibacterium sp.
TAAAGCAACTCCAATAATGCTTTGTCGGAATTGAGACTATTGCTATCGACATAGGCTCTACCATCTTGGATCGCGGTCGAATCTTTCAAACCATACGACCAGACACCTGATCGATCTGAACGAAACCATCCGCCAGACTGCGACCAAGATTGATTGCGCATCAGGCTGTCTGTGCCCAATGTGCCGGTGACTGTTTGACCGCCAAGCTCTTTTTCTCGCATGCCGAATGCTCGATTGAGACCGCCCGCAATTACCCCGCCAATCGCCGCCCCTATCGGCCCACCGAAAAAGGCACCGGCTATTGTTCCGACATTCACCAAAGCATTACCATGATCGCCGACAGAATAGCCATTTGAGATAGCACGACCTCCGTACACACCCGCCGCAATACCAGCGCCATAACTCGCAAACGTACCAACGCCGCTAGCGAATGAACCAGTTGCGCCGCCGCTCATTGATAAGCCTGCCTTGTCCAGACCCGATTGGACAAACGAAGCAATCTTATCGCCGAATCCACTGAAACCTGAGCTAAACGATTCCCACATGGTTTTACCCGCATTGATCACGGATTCTGGACTGAACGGATCACTTGCGGCCTGCGCCATACCCGATGCAGAGACAGAGACACCAGCGCCCACATTGATGAACCATTTTTTAATGGTCATCTGATAGAGCCAATCAAAAAACGTATTCTTGAACGTTTCACGAAGGCGCTTCGCCGTGTCCTTGCTACCGTCAAGAACACTCACAAACGTGTCGTGCGCAGTACGATCGATCGAAGCCCAGATATCGGTTTGCTCTTTTAGTGCCGTATTAACTTTGTCGATCTCTTCTTGCTTATCGATTCCCTTATTTTTTAATGAATTAAGCTCACGAATCAGCTTGGCTTCTTCGCGATACTTATCGCCGAGCTTGCCTGTCACATCGATCTGATCCATAACGTCCGCCATGCTTTCTCTGGCGATTGCTTGACGCTCAATCTCGGCATTATTCAAATCGCGAATCGCATCTTTGGACATGCCTAGACGATTGTTATAGTCGAGCTGTGTTTCCACTTGAGACTTTAGTGCATCGACGTTTTTATCCAATGTGTTTGCGAACTCCAAATTTTGAGCGGCATGTTCTTGAGATACTTTTAGTTCGTTTGCAATAGCTTTTTCGTTCGCAGCATGCGCTTCAACGGATTTTGTCAGAGCTTTGACTTTGTCGAGTTGTTTGCCTGTGATACCTATTTGTGCAGCTTCATAAGCCTTTGCCTGAGCCGCTGTTAAGGAAAGCATCGCGACCTCTTTTTCAAGATTTTCAATAAACTTTGATCGCTGTTTTATCCTCACCTCATGTTCACGCTCTTCACTTGCAATGCGTTTTTTCCTATCTTCTGCGGCCTTCTTGTACTCTTCATTAACTTTATCAAGCTGATCCATAGTCGTACTGAGAGACGACTTTACCTTCTCATTCACTTTATCCGTGGCTGTTCCGATCTTCATGATGCTTTGTTCCCAAGCATCAAACTCTTTCCGACCTTGCTCCGCTTCAGATTTCATCATGTCACCGATGCGGCCTGCCTCCTCCCAGTTACCAGATGCAAATTGAGTCGCTTGAGCTGCTAGCCCACCAATTTCTTTGCCGATACCTTTAAATACGTAAGCAACATTACCGCCCAATACGACAAGTGCCTTAAATCCTTCTAACATAATCGGCATCATCTCGACTGCCACTTTTGTTGACAGCTCACCAGCACCAACTTTTAACGCTCCAAAACTATCTTGCAGCTGGCTCGCTTTTTGCGCGGCATCTGTTGATGCACCAGAAAATTTTTCGACGTTCTCCGCTACATCATTGAGATACGGCAATAAGTCCGCACCAGATTTCCCAAATAATTCGTTCGCTACCGTTGCTTTACTTGCGTCATCATTGTAGTCTTGGAGCTTGTTAGCAATATCAATGACAATTTCCGAGGTATCTCGCAAATTCCCATCTGCTGTTTTCGAAGATATCCCAAGTGCATCTAACACTTTGGATGCACCGCTGCCCTCCTCATCAAATCCACCAAGATTTTTTGCCAATTTAGTGATACTCGCATCCACGTTCCCAAATTCGAAGCCCGTCATTTCGGCTACTTTTTGTAATCGTGATAGATTTTCAACCGACGAACCGGTCTTCTGTGACATATCATCCAACGATGCCAGCTGCTCAACGGATTGATTAAACATCTCAATCGCACTACCAACACCGAGAAACCCTAGGGCACCACGAGTCGCATTAGCAAAAAAGTCTGAGACACTGTCTTTTGCTGCATCAAAGTGCTTTTGCGTATTTTGTGCAAATTTAAGCGAATCCTGACTAGATTTATCAAGACCTTTTGTGTACTCAGCATATTCCAATGCGAGCTTCACGACCAGCGAACCCAATGCAGACATGTTCAATCCTTTTTTTGCTTATTTAATACAGGCAAAGCGGCAAGCTCTATGATGCGAAGGTCGCGATAGAGCGCTTGCCGCTTGTTTTTTTTAACAGGTTTAAAGGTGCGGATAATTGATTCGATGCAGGTGTAGTTTAGGCCTAGATATTGAGTGCTATCTAGACCTCTCGTGACGACATGCCAGTGATTTGCAATGTCTAGAAAGAATAGAAGCGATTCCCAATTCTCTTCCCATACATCACATACATCATCAACAGGCTTGCTCTTATTACGCGCCGCCTCTATCACCTCGGGTGGTGCCCCCGATGCTTTCAGACTGGCTATCGCACTCTTGTCCATCTGACGTATTGCCGCTGCTCGCTCACCTGCCCAATAACGAGCGGCAGCTTCTAGTTTTTTTCTTTCGCCTTATTCACCGCAGCCCAGAACGCATTTTTTAGTGAGATCACAACATTTGGCATTGACAATAAGATTTTCAGATTGACCTCATTAAACTCGACCTGTTGACCGTCATCGTCAATTAGCTCAGTGAATCCGACTATCACATTAGGCAGAAAATCTACTGGTTTTTCTTGGATTAAACGCTGGTGCTCTTCCATATCGATGCGACGGAATTCACACATGAAATGTGAGCTGTCAAAACCACCTTTTGCGTTTGCTGTTTCTACATCAATACGAGTAACAAATGTTGGTTTTTGCGTGAGACGAAATGCCATGATAATTCCTTCAATAATTTTGAGATTGAAATAAAAAAAGCCCACCGATTCGGTGAGCTTTTTGTGTGGTAAGACTGAAAGTTTTTTACTACTAGCGCAATGTGAGAATCAACTCATCGTTGCCAAGATCTGGCTTGTACATCGTTTTCATACCGATCATTAAGACGCCATCCGAGTCTGAATACGACGGCTCAGACAACTGCACTTTGGGCGCATCGATCTCAATAATGTGTCCAGCTACCGTACCATGAACGATATTGAACTCACCCAAGTCAGCTTTGATGACGGAATCAAACCAATTTTTATCAGCGATCGCCCCCATCTCCAACAAAACATTGCCAGTCGGGAGTCGATCGGTGACGCGGATACCTTGCTGACCAATAAGATTGCGATAACTGACTTGATTTGCCCAATCGATACTGACTGATTCGAGCGCACCACTTTCGCCATGCAAAGTCCAAGTTGGCGTATTAGTGAAATTCACCGGCACCGGATCAGTGAAGTCTGAGTAATCGACACCAGTTGGCATGGGTGCATCTGCTGCTGCTACATACAGACCTGTGAATTTAAATGTCAGTAAAGAAATTGACTTAGATTTCAATTCAACAGAGACCGTGCCTTTGGCGTCGATCATGCGGTGGCGGATGCCATCGATAAATACTTCGATTGTGAGCTGATCCGTCACGTTAGAAGTGACCGGCGCATAGACGACACTGGTTGTGGGCGTGATAGTTTCGCTCATCGCGCAGGCACGCATTAAGTGCCCCCACTTTGGCGCCACACCAGCCGCGCCCGAAGCTGCCAATTCAACTTGGAATTCAACTTCTGAATAGACATTAGTAACCACACTTCCAGAATGCCCGAAATGCGCCTTGATGTTTTTGCGATCTTCAGTACCGACGACAGCTGGACGTGGCTGCACACCGCTGCAAAACAGCGCCTTGGTGCCATCAAGCGTGGCGGCTACACCGTTGACCGATTGAAGTGCGGCTAGCACGACAATACTTTTATAGAGCTTTGACATAGGTTTCCCTTTTTGACGTTAAAAAAATGCGGCCTATGCCGCCTTGCGTTGACCCGTTGCTGGATCAAATACGTAGCTGCCGGGCTTGCCCGCGTGTTCATCGCGAGCGAGTACGTCGGTCGCTTTAGCCTGCTTTGCTGCAGGTGTTTCAAGCAATGGCTGTGTAGCCAGTTGTTCGTCCTGCTTTGTGACATCGGATTGCGATGTGACTAGCTGATTCTTTTGTTTCATTTGCTTCACCCATAAAAAAACCCGCTAGGCGGGCGTTGAAAAAAATCGTTGTGCAGACGTCTGTACTACTGGCGCATGCGTACTACATGGTTTGAGTAGTAGCCGTAGACGCTAGCATCTGGCTCATAATCTGCATCACCGTGATCGCCGTCTTCTAGATAGCCGGCGACAGCTTTCATTGCGACTTTGACCTGTTCGTGCAGTGCGGATATCTCAGCTTGTGTTTTGGCGAGAATGACGACCGACACCGTGAGCTGTTCATAACCACCACCCATGACCCAGCCTTTTTCTGGCTGCGTCTCGATATCAAAGATGATTGCTGGCCACATCGGATTGCTTGGCAATTCGACCGCCCAGGTGTTGTTTAGGACTGGCGACAATGCTGCAATGACTCGCTGTTTGATATTCATCTATTCGCTTTCTCAAGCGTCTTTTGCAAGCGCTTTTTCATGGCTTCAATGGCTTCTGCACGTTTATTGGTAAGGGCTGGGGCGATGAATGGGGTTGCCTTTGTCCGTCCGACAGCATTCTTTGTTGTACGGAGTCGTTTGCGCTTGCTATTCATGTTTTTAGCTGTTGTCGTACCCTTGTAAATATTTCGTCCAAACTCCAAAAACGACCAGTAGAAAGGATCATTCACATACTTGGTACCGACGCGACCATTCGCCTTTACTGTAAGAACTTTTTTAGCTTTACGCCCCAAGTCACGTCCATGTCTAACACCTAGGTTGTATTGCGCCACGCCTTCTGGTGTTTTTTCGCGTTTGATCACGATGTTGTCGATCAATGCACCTGTTTTTCGCAAGCCTTGCTGTTGCGCCAGTGCCTTTGCTTCTTTCTTCAAAACACCACCGGCTGCAACTACCATTGCTCTCGATGTGCGCAGCTCCATGTCTTTTGAAATCGATTGAAAGCCTTTGCGCAGATCTGCTAGACCTTCAATCTTTTCAGCGGCCATCGTTTAACCCCGTATCACATGTAATGATTTGAATGCGGTGTGCGCCATTCAGATCATTGATGTGCTTAATGTTATAAATGCTGCCGTCATAGTTGATACGCATGGTCGTATTGATCGCCGACTTGTAGCGAATCGTGAACTCGCTGACTGCTTCGGTGATCGTACCGTCCTTACTTTGCAGACGCTTCTCTTTGCCAGACAGGTGCACAACAGCAGCACGCACTTTGCCGTCCGTTGACGTGCCAAACGGCACTGGTAACCACGTATCAACTAAGCCGCCGTGCGAGTCTTTGGACTGGCTTAGCGCTTCGATGATGACGGTGCGATTCATTCTGCCTGCGCGGATCATCTACGCCCCCATACCAAAACGATAGTGCTGCAAGAGTGACCGTGATCCGTTCGGCAACGGTGATGCACCTGTGCCGATCACAACGTCTTCGCGATTAGCAAAGCGATGGGCGAGGATCAACAGGATCGCACTTTTGATTGCCGAAGTGACGACCATTGGCGCGATGCCTGCCGTGTCTGCTTCAACTGCTGCGTCTAGATCTTCTTGCGTTGCGTAGATTTTGCGATTGATAAAATCGCTAGCCTCTTGCTCTGCTGCTTCGAGATAGAACGCGATCAGTTGTGAATCGCCTTCATCGGCATTGCAATGCGCCATCGCGAGTTCAGGTGTGACCAGCATGGTGTTTAGCCTTGATCGTTGTTATTGTCAGCAGTTTGTTGATCTGCGTTTTGCTCCAACAGATCAGCGCTTGGATTACCTTGTGGACTGTCTGTATTGCCATCCAATTGGCTGATCGGTTCTACCACTGCCACCGTCTTTGTCGATGCTGATTGGCGCGGTTTTGCTTGCGTTGCGAGGCGCGGTTTTGATTGCGGTTCCTCTGGCTGCGCTACTTCTGCTAAGCCTGCTTCAATCAGATCCTTTGCGCGTAACTCTGTTACGTCGACGATTTGACCGACTGTAAACCAGATGCCGCCGTTTTGATGCGGCTTGAGAATTTTTACTTTATGCATGATAAAAAATGGGCAGATTGCTCTGCCCATTCTCATAGTTAAGTGAATAAATGCCGCCTAGATTTTCTCGGCTTGACGATTCAATTAAGGTGCGGTGAATGCGCCATAAATGAATGACTCAGGACGCATGACAGCGAGTGCCAGGCGTTCTTCAGCCAAGATCGTGACCATGCCTTTTCGGAAGTTGTCGCCATCTTCCGTCGATACAGATACGCTGGCATCTTCACGATCAAAGATCTGTGCGCCCAAATCAAACGCACCGACCAAGAAGTGATCTGCTGCGACTGCGTTGGTATCAATCACAGGGACACGCCACATTTTTGGCTCGCCGCCAGTGCTGACGTTGACCCAGATGTATTGGCCTGTCGAATCTTTTTGCAACTCAATATCTGCCCAATCAACTGGATTCAGTACGATTGCATTTGGACGGAACTCTGCGATACGGCATTGCAAGATCGCACGACGCAGCGTGTCGATCTTGGTATCACCAACCTTGCGCAGTGCGTTATTAAACGCCGTTGATTGCGGTGTGATACCAAGTAGATTTGTGCCTGTACCGTCGCCACCCAAAAGGTCTTGCTCTTCCTTATACGCCAAGCCATAACGCATGCGGCCATCGATATAGCTTTGCAACATAGGCACATCGTCAAGTACCTGCTTAGATGCCAGCATGTGATGAGCAATCGTGCGAACTGGCGTGGTTTTGAGTTCGAAGGAAAGATCAGATTGTGGACGGAGTCCGCCTTCCGCAACCGAGTTTGCCATGTTCTGGTAACCAGACTCACGCACGTATTCAATAGCCGTTGAGCCAGTACGACCTGGCATGATCAAGTCACGAATGGTAAATGTGCGCAGATTTGGCGACATTACGCCTTCTAAACGATCTGGACGGATCGCCGCACCCACCCCGCCTGTACCAGTCGTCAAACTAGTGATGCTCGTGACCGCTTTCAAAGAAATACTTGCGGTACCGCGACCTTTGAGAACCAATGCCTTGAAATCATCTGAATCTGTGAACATCTGCCCGTTTGATTTGACCACTTGGTCTTGATCGCCACCACGACGCGCCAACTTTTGCTCGACTTCATCGAGACGTGACAAGATTGCCATGCCATCATCAGACAATTTCTTCAACGATGCAGCAGTGTCAGAACTGACCTTGCCTGCAGCTTTGATTTCATCTGCCGCTTTTTCGCAGAAGGCTTTGATTTCTGCATCGCGCTTTGCTAAGCCATCGTGCAGCGCTTTTAATTCGATTTGATCGTCAACACGATCACCGGCTGCTTTGCGTTCTAATTGACGCGCATGAGGAATGTTACCCATGATGTTTCCTTATAAAAGATTTGAGAGGGAAAAACTGTTTAATTGCGCGACTACTGGCGCGAGGCTTACTTCATTTTCGCTGGTGCTAGCAGACTCACTCTGCAGCAGATGTTTCAGCCCACGGTTTGCGATGACGGTGGACTGCGTTTTTGAAAAGCCTGCCTCGCGCAGGAACTTTTCGAACTCGGGTAACTCGGGCAAATTGCCGTGTGCAATCTTGGATTTGATCAAGTCGATACGGGCTTCGTCGTTGGCTGGTGTGGTGACGATGCTGATTTCAACCAGATCCACTTCTTCTAATGTACGAATGCCGGTCTTTTCGTTGTATGAAGACTTGATCACGTAGTAGCCAATCGACAAGCCAGTGATGGAGCGAGTCTGCATCCCTTTGTAGGCAACTTTGGCGTTTGGCGCTTCTTCGAGCCACAACTCACCGTCACCGAGGAGACCATTCGAATCTTCTTTGAGATTCACCCATGATCCAATCGGCTCAACTGTGCGGTGCTGCCACAGGATTGGGATCGTGCGTCCTTTTTCTGCAAGTGCTTTCAAACTATTGGCGAACGCACCTGGTGCGACGACTTCACCGTAGCTATCGACTACGCCAAACACGGAGCCATAACCTTTGAATACGCCTTCGGTGTTGACCGACTTCACGTCAAGATCGAAGCAACGAATCTTCATGCCCGGTTTGTTTTTACGATTCATTGTTTTCTCCAAAAGTGGGTAGACCTAGCCAACTACTGAAAGCATCTTTAGCGACTTTGTCTGGTGTGGTTTTACCGAGTAAGTTGATCGGCAGCAGATTGCTTTGCACTGTGAGTTCATCACCGCCTGCGACTGGTGGACGGTTCTCTAATTCACGGATTTCGTTACGTGTCATCCAGCCGTTTTGACCGCCTGATGCATATAGCGCAGCGCGACCGGCTGAGTCCGCACGCATCAATCCTTCGATACTGAACTCTCCGAAGTACTTCAAGCGATCTGGTGGAGGCAGCAAACTCTTTTTAATGCCTTGCTCTAATCGTGTGAGGTATGGCCGCAATGCAAAAGTTAAGAAGCCGATCATTTGTTGTTCTAAGCCAGTACCCCAACTGGTGGACTTCTCAGAGTGACCAATCATGAACGGTGGCACTCGGAACCAGCGACAGATCTCTTCGACTTGAAACGCTCTGGTTTCTAGCATTTGCACGTCATCAGGATTCATCGACAGCGATTGATACGTCGAACCACCTTCAAGCACCATGAGCTTGCCTGTATTTGCTGTACCTGCGAGCTGCGCAGCCATCGACTCGCGGATCTGTTCTCGCTGTTCCTTTGTGAGAATATTCTGCATCGTCAACGCACCACCTGCACGCATGCCGTTCGCAAATAGCTTGCCAGAGGCACGATCAGTTGCGATCGCAGCTCCTAGGCTGTTTCTCGCATACGAGACAGGCGATAAACCTACCAAGCCATCAATGCCAAAGCCTTTGACGTGCCAGATCTCTTTTTCTGTGTAAGTTTTTAAACCGCTTGACGTGGTGTAGATATAGAAAAGATCGCCATTCACATCGGTTTTGACTTGCATCAGATTTGGCTTGAGCGGATCGAGAGAAACAATCCGATTGCCTATGTACGTTTTCAGCACATAGGCATTGCCCCATAAGCACAATTGCGACACGACACATTCCCAAAACTCCACCGCTGTCATGTTGGCGTTGGGCTGGTCATGTAACAGTCGATACAGCCAGTGATCGCGTGCCACATTGCGCCCACCTTTGGCATCTCGCTCGTACATGATCATCGGGAGTGTTGCAATCGTCTCTGCGATCAAGCGAATACATGCCCAGACTGTGGCAATTTGCATTGCTGTTTGCTGGTTCACGATCTCGCCAGAGTAGGAATCGCTGCCACCGACCGTCGATTGCATGGACGTGATTCGTCCAGCAACTGACTTGATTAGCCAGTTGACTGCCTTGTTAATTATCGTCATTTATACGACCACCGGATTGTTAATAAAGTCGTCAATATTGTCCTCAGGAGCTTCGTTAATTGCTCGGTTGAGACACATGATTAGCGCTACTACGCCGTCTATCTTGTTTTCCTCGCGCTCTTTGCGTGGAAAGATGTTGTCTTTCGCATCGCGATGACAGACCACATTGCTGACCATCCACGTGAGAACTGGATCGCCGTCAAAGTGAAATCTACCTTCGAGCACAAGTGCTTCTAGCCATTTCATGGGTTCACTAAAATTTTTTACCGTCTGACCAACTTCGATCATCGGCAAATTTTCTTCAATCATGCGTTGGCTAAACTGCGTTGCCTGAAACGGATCGTAAGGCGCTTGTGTGATGGTGAATTTTGCAGCATCAGCAAGCAAAGATTCTTCGATCACCGCAAAGTCAGTTACGTTGCCAGGTGTACTGTGCAGACGTTTGGACTTTGCCCATCCTGCATACTGTGAATTTCTACCATCCTCAATCGCAAACTGATTTAGAAAGTATTCACCGAACGCGTAGTAGTGCCGAATGCCGTTGATATCACGCCAGAACAAACGCATCTTGGCAGCGATATCGACCTTGCTCGCTAAGTCATGTGCAACGATACATTCACTGCCTTTGAAGTCGTCAATTCGCAATGACTCATCGGCGCACTCATCCCAGAAACGCATGTTCATCCATGCTGTATCTGCATTCACCCAAATGTTTAAGCGCTTTGTTAGAAATTCATTTTGCGCGGACATCATGACGGATGCTTTCTTGCATGCCGACTGCATGTCGCTCGGTTTTACTGACACGCCAAAGTTTGGATTGGCTTTCGGCCAGCAAGCTTCGTCCTGCCAGTTGTCACCCGCATCAATCGTGAAGATGATTCCAAAGAATGTGTCATCTTCGACCGCTTCACCTTCAATTTTATAGCCCAAGCCCTTATGTCTAAGAAGCGTTGCGTTCAAAATCTTGGTGACATAGGTGCGTAATTCGTAGCAAATGCCAGCCCGATTACTACCGGCTGTCGTGATCGAGAAGCCCATTGGTTGCGATCTCGCACCAGTCGAGCTGTCTAGCACGTCATACAGTCCACGATCAGCCTGTGCATGCAGCTCATCAGCGATAAAAGCATGCGTATTTAGTCCGTCCAGCGACCCAAAATCACGGGCTAGTGCTTTAAATTCGCTGTTGGTTTCGGTGTTGTAGATCGCGCTGGTGTTTTCTTGCATACCCAGCTCACCAAAACCCGCTTCTTTCTGCATCATGGCGCGAGCGGTTTTCCAGACGATTTTTGCTTGCTCTTTCTTGGTCGCAAAGCTGTAGACTTGCGCTCCGGGTTCGCCATCAGCAGCGACCAGATACAACGCCACACCCGCCGCCATCGTGCTCTTTGCGTTCTTACGTGCGACCTCTTCATACGCACGACGAAAGCGACGCAGGCCTGTCGATTTTTCTAGCCAACCAAACAGATTGACAAAAATGAAGATCTGCCAGTCTTCTAGCTTGATCGTTTGGTTGACTTGGACACCATCAATCCAAATCGGCTTGCCCCATTCCCCCTCAACATGCGGGAGTAATTCAATAAATTCACAAACACGCGAGCCTGCTTCTTCATCTAAGTAGTACGGCCAGTTCGTTTCTGCACGAATCTGATCATCAAGAAAGCGTCTAGCCGCTGCTTTCACCCACTTGCAGGCAAGGATTTCACCGGACAAAACCGCTTGCGCGTAGCGATTCGCCCGCGCAATGAACGGCATCATCAGCGTTTATTGAAACTTCCAAGCGTTTTTGGTGCGCTTGGCGTTTCACTCCCCACGATAGTTGGTTCAAATAATGACAATTGCGTGGTAGCTGGAGCCATGTTCACGCGGGACGCAGGCGTGAGACCAAAGTCAGAACACATGCTTTTGTAAATTTCGATTGCCTTGTTGCTGGCAGTCAGCGCAAACGAGTGCACCATGTGGCCGTTCGGCGAAGCCACGCAAAGACCGTGATTCTTTGGATCGGCCTTTGCCGCCGCCGCGATCATTTCTTCCGCTTCGACATATCGCCCCCACTGCGTGCAAAGCATCGCCAGTGCGCCACGATCAACCGCTGAAATCATCTGATAGGCACCAAGTTCCTCGGTGACTCGCATCCATTCTTTTTTCGCTTCCCCGCGCAGATGCTTAGGACAATCAGGAATCCCCGCTACTGGACGAAACTCAGTCTTGTTGACTGGCCTTCTCCCCGGATTTCCCGCGATTGACTTGAGGGCGCTCGGTGTAGACTTTCTTCCCATTTTTACCCCCCCTTCCTAAATAACGCGCACACGAAAATTTGACTTAGACCACGGTCTTTTCACAAAAGGTTTTTAACTTTTACCCGCCCTACCCCTACCGACCAAAGCCGCCGTCTTCGCTGGCGGTTTTCTTGTCATGACACGACTTGCAAAGCGGTTGCCAATTCGATGTATCCCAAAAAAGCTTTTGATCGCCCTTATGCGGAACGATGTGATCAACGATTGTGGCTTCAACGATTTGCCCCTGTTGCTCATGATGTCTACAAAGTGGATCGCGCTGAAGAAACGTGATGCGTGCTTTCTGCCATCGCGATGTGTAGCCGCGCTGATGTGCAGACCCGCGCTGCGCATCCGACTGCTTTTGCTTCTGCCTTGCATGCACCTCGCACATGCCAGGTGCATCAAGCAACTTGCCGCAACCCGCGTGGCAACAAATACTTTTCGCTCTGCTTGCCATTCGAATCACCAAATAAAAAAACCACCCAAAGGTGGCAAAGACCGTTACCGATCAGGAG
Source organism: Undibacterium sp. (assembly GCA_043770645.1). Lineage (GTDB taxonomy): Bacteria > Pseudomonadota > Gammaproteobacteria > Burkholderiales > Burkholderiaceae_D > Undibacterium. The sequence continues at coordinate 12,464 of JAYVHZ010000368.1, forward strand.
AACTACACACATAACAAAATGCCCCGACTCATTCCTAAGTCGAGGCATCACATACGAAGTAAGTTAAGGCTAGTTGATCTGCTAGTCCATCGCCACTGGACGCTACGTGCTAGTCCGCAGACTGATTACTCTTGCGATAAGCCAGCTTCAGAGCATACCAACTTACGCTGGCGTGAAATCTACGAAGAACTCTTGATCGACCGCGAACTGCTTTGCTGCAGCTTCGTTCAACACACCAAGATTAATCTCGCCAGATGGTGTGAACTTATAGAACTCCTTATTCTCTTCACTGCCTGATGTCACTGGATACAACTTAACCGCCTTCGTACCACCAGATGTTTCAGTGATGCTTGTAACCTTAAACTTTGCACGGACGCCCATCGCAATTTCCTTATCAATCGATTGATCGTAAAAACACAAAAGCCCCGGATCAATTAAGAACCGAGGCTTGCAAATATTGGGCAGAAGCACAAACAAAAAAGCCCCGCATTTAGCGAGGCTTACTTTTGTTTGGACGAGTTCCGCCCGCCCAAAACGAATATTAAACAAAGAAAATTCGCGTGGCAAGATTTTTCTTCAATTTGTTTTCAAGTTCCTGTTTCGCGTCAACCACAACTTTTTCAAAATCTAATGATTGAAAGTTCCAAACATTGGTGATCCCGCAGCATTTCTTAATCGCCCAACGCATGTGCGCTGGCAAACCTGCCACTTCAGCATCGACAGCATCAGCCACTTTGCTATCCATGTTTGAATATAGATGATCGGAACATGGCGGCGCATCACTGTTCAAGTGACGTGAGCTACTGCCACAACCCACATCAAGATCGGCATGACGATACGAATCAATCCAAGTCTCCAAGCATTGATCCAGTGGTGTTGTTGGACGATAGTCATACACCTCAATCACTCGCGCATTACGCATACTTTCTCTCCTTTAAAATCACTGTCAACTGTTTCGCCACACATTCCGCTTCACTCGCACTTTGCATATCGCTTCGTTCGATCTCTATACCCAACGTCAATGCAAACTCAATACCATCACTCATCCACCGTGGATCAACGCGCTCTAAACGCTCACTCCCATCGAGCTGCCACACGCTGGTGATGCTGGTGTCAGGCGTACCAAACACCATCAAGTTCTCCATTGAATAGAACAAGCCAGGTTCACCATGCATAGCCCGACGAATCAAATCATCAGCCTTCTCAGCGCCCATTCGTAAGCGCATGAAATCAATCTTCACAGCGGTCGAAGGCATCACCTCTCTCAAACTCTTTATTGACATCATCAATCCCTTACAAATTGACCAACCCTTAAACTGTCAACTAACTATCAACCTTCTAAAACCCTTATATCTATTAGCTTTGTGGATAGTTGATATAGTTTGATAGTTAAAATTACCCCTACAAAATCAGATAAATTAATTTTTCACGCTAAAAAAATAAAAGGACAACTCACGCGCACACGCGCCGTAACCCTTCAACTATCCCAACAGTCCACAAAGCCCCATGAACATTAGGTTTGCGCGTGTTGATAGTTCATTCCTTATGGACGGTTAACTATCAACATGATCGTCAGACGTAAAAACATGGCGATACTTCTGCAACGCTTTTTCAAACGAATTCGACCCATCTTCAACCCACTTCTCCCGCGACTTAGCTTCAGGCTTATCGCCCACCAAGTAGACCATTCGTTGCTTCACATCCGACATCAGGTCATACTTAACAGCGCCCTTACTCACCTTCCCAAAACCAATACGCGAGATCGTTCGACCGAACAGCGTTTGTGTTGGCGGGAATCGTTCACCATTCAGATATGACCATCGGCAGAACGCCGCATAAAGCTGCATCGCTGAGCAACACACATATGGAAGTGGGAGCAAACCAGCTTCCCATTCATTGAAGAACCGCTCAGGCGGAGACAAGCCCAAATCAATCAAATCCTGTTTCGCCTGTGTTTGAATTGGCTTTGTATGGGCATTGAATTCAACCAAATCGAGACCGAGCAAATACTGGAAGAATGCTTCGTTTCCACCGTTCGCCATTTGCTTGGCCACTAACGCGTAGTATTCCTCCGACTGCTTCGGAGGCGTCCAGATCACCATGTATCGACGGTCTGTTTTATCCAGCGCAAGAGGTTGCAATTCATTCGACAAGAACACGAAGTTCATGTGATTCGCTTCAGAGCGACTGGAGAGATTCTTGGGATTGATGTTAATTGTCGGATTCGACACCATCGCCTTCAAGCGGCCTTTGAGCTGTCGCAACTCGGAGCGCGTTACAACCTCATCACACACCACGAACAGCTTCTTGGATGCCCACTCATTAAATTGCGATTCGATCTCAGCATTGCCGATGATCCCGCCGTACTCGCCATAGATTTTGGCGATACACTTCTCAAAGAATAGATTCTTACCAGAGCCTTCATCGCCATGCAAAATGATCGATGTAGCCATCTTTGCACCCGGATTCTGCAAGGGATAAGCAAGCCAAGCCAAAACCCAGCCCAGTATCTCTTCGTCAGATCCACACAAATGAAACAACAACTCAATAATCAAGTCACACTCACCAGCTTTGGGAGTCATGCCAAAACCGTTGAACATATTTACCGTTGTCTCAGGATCTGCCTTTTGTGTCGGATCAAACACCACGCGATCTAGCGGGATCAACTTTCGATCAGCATTATTCAGCCAATACTTCACAGCATCATTCCCGAACGCGAGGCGCAGCGGATTGACCTTTAACAGCATCCGCGATTCACCATCCCACACTTCATCAGCACCATAGATCAAAGCAAAGTTCTTGATCAAGCGATCAACCTTATCCCAATGCGTATCACCGTATTCCTTAACTGGCTTTTTCTTCTTATCTTGCGCAGTCCTATCACTCCCCGCACCCCCAGCCGCAGGCGCGGAAGAACCACCAACAACACCTTGCACACCCATCTTGATCGACTTGCGCGAAGCGTTGCACTCCCAATCTTTATACGTAGCTTTGCCAACTAGACTGATAAACGCAGACTTCTTAAATCGCAGATTATTGAGCGAGTCCCATACATCAGTTGTCCCAACGATCAACGCACAATTTTCAAGCGCCCAATCAAGCGAACGAAGCCCCGCATCATCTTCAATAATTTGCGCAACAGCCGCAGCAAGAGCGCCCTCGACCGAAGCCGTATCGTCCTCTTCTGCAACTTCGTTTTCGGCGGTCTCTACCGCCGCAGAATCTACTTCTTCACCACGTGGCAAAGCCGCGCTGGACAGATCTTCTTTCTCGGTCGTTGAGCTTTCCGCAACGGTAGGTGTTTCTCGCTTTTTAACAGGGGGCGTGGGGGATTCGAGAGCGACAGCCCAAGACCTCGGCGGCTTCCACCCGCGCTCCTTGGCCAGATGGAAAATCGTCCCCGCCGTCACTTCGACGCCGCGCTTGCCAAACGAGTCCCACTTTTTTTGACACGCTTCCGCACCATCGTACTTACTTGATTTTGACGACCAGTAGTTCCAC
>JAYVHZ010000369.1:0-12977 GCA_043770645.1 Undibacterium sp.
GGCCCTGTGATCGGCATGCTGTTCTTATTCATCGCTTTGATTTTGTCACCACGCTTACTCGAAAAAATTGAAGAGTCTAGTCATCATGTTCTTAAACACATGTCCTTGTTTTTTATCCCTGCCGGGGTTGGCATCATGGTGTCAGCCAGTGGGATCGCACAGCATTGGCTGGCATTGCTGGTCGCGATTGCTGTCAGCACCTTGATGACCTTGGCAGTCACCGCGCTCAGCATGCAATGGTTAACAAAACTCTCTGTGCCACCGAATGACGAAGAGCACGTGCGGCAAGGGCAGACCTCGTCGCCAGATGGTCAGCAATAGGAATCGCACATGGAAACCTTGGATGCCATTTGGCGATTGTTATCAAGCTCACCTTTGTTCGCAATCGCGCTGACTTTGTGTGTGTATTTGTGCGCGATGTGGATCGCAGCGCGATTCAATTTTTCGCCACTGGCTAACCCCGTGGTGATCGCAGTGGGCGTGATTGTATTCTTGTTGAGCAGCACAGGAATTTCGTATGAAAGGTATTTTGCAGCGGTTCAGCCTTTGCATCTGATGCTAGGCCCCGTTACCGTTGCACTGGCGATTCCCTTGGCGCGCCAGTTGCCACGATTACGTCGGCGACTTTTGCCTTTGAGTGTTGGCTTGTTATTGGGCTGTTTAACAGCGATGTTATCCGCTGTGCTGATCACCATTTGGATGGATGGCTCGTATCAACTAGCGCTGTCGATAGGACCGAAATCCGCAACCACGCCAATCGCGATGGGCGTCGCTGATAAGATCGGTGGTATCCCCTCGGTCGCCGCCGCAATTGTCATTTTGACTGGCGCATTTGGCGCACTTGTGGCGCGCTATTTGTTCAATTGGCTGCGCATCAGTTCGCCAGAAATCCGCGGCTTTGCACTTGGGGTGGCTGCGCACGGGATAGGTACCGCACGCGGTTTTCAGGTGAGTAAAGAGATCGGCACCTTTGCAGGCTTGGGCATGGGACTTAATGGCATGCTCACTGCAGTGTTGGCACCAGCGTTAGTGCCGCTGATTGTGAGCTATTTTTTTCGGTAAGCTCTGTCTTTAGACAGCTTGTGGTGAAAAACCAGCTTCGCGTATGGCAGTTTCTAGTGCGCCCATTGCTTGGCTTGATTCTATGCTGACTAAGTGCTTGCCCAAATCGATAGTGATCGTTGCTTGTGCATCGAGTTCTTTAATGGCGCGGCTGATTGTCGCTTCGCAATGTTTGCAAGTCATATCGGCTACTTGAAATTGTGGCATAAGTCTCTCCGTGATGTGGAACAATAGTAAGACTGGAGATTGTAATCGCTCTACTTGTTAGTCGCTTGCGGATGATCATGAAATCGTGAAATTTTCTTGACCACCAGAACGCATCAGGCTATATCCTCATGGTATTCAAATCATTCAGCTATCCATCATTGATCAATGTTATGAACAAAAAAATTAGTTTACGCATCGAAGGTATGACCTGCTCGTCTTGCGTTTCTCGTGTTGAAAAAGCTTTACTTGGTGTGGTTGGTGTACACAATGTCGCGGTGAATCTTGCAACAGAAAAAGCTAGCGTGGAGATGGAGCTTACATTGAACGCGCAGAGCTTAATCGATGCCGTGGTTAAGGCTGGCTATCAAGTTCCCACTAGAACACTGGTGCTGGGCGTGGCAGATATGACTTGTGCCTCTTGTGTCGCGAGAGTCGAAAAAGCATTGAAAAACATTCCGGGTGTGTTGCAAGCGAGTGTCAACTTGGCGACAGAAAAGGCACAAGTGAGCATGCTTGCCGAAGTGGAATTAGCTACTCTCTTAGCAGCTCTAAAAAAAGCTGGATATCCGGCCCATCTTGTTAATGACAACGAGCTACTTGCTCCATCTGGCTTGCAAGTAAAGCGGATCACGCCTGGTTGGTATGTGCTGATCTCGATGGCTTTGAGTTTGCCCTTGATGATGCCAATGTTACTGGCAATGATAGGCGTCGATGTGAACATCCCAGGTTGGTGGCAATTTGCCTTGGCGACACCCGTGCAATTTTGGTTGGGTGCGCGCTTTTATAAAGCGGGTTGGAAGGCATTGATGGCGGGTAGTGGCAACATGGATTTGTTGGTGGCTATCGGCACAAGCTCTGCTTATGGTTTGTCGGTCTATTTGCTATTGGCACATCAGGCGCATGCGATGAGCCATTTGTATTTTGAGTCATCTGCTGTGGTGATAAGTTTGGTCTTGCTCGGCAAATGGTTAGAGACGCGCGCCAAACATCAGACCGTGCAAGCCTTACAAGCATTGGCGTCGCTACGAGCGACAAGTGCACTATTACGCAAAGATGGCGTCGATATCGAAGTGCCTGTCGCGGAAGTACGCGTTGGTGATATCGTGATTGTTCGCGCCGGCGATCGTGTGCCGGTTGATGGTGAAATCATTGAGGGCACTAGCCATTTAGACGAATCGCTGTTGACTGGAGAAAGCCTGCCAGTGAGCAAGACGATAGGCGCACAAGTGATAGGCGGCTCGGTCAATGCCGATGGACTATTGGTGATTAAAGCGAATGGTGTTGGGGCAGCTTCTATGCTGTCGCAGATCATTAAACTAGTCGAAGACGCCCAAGCAGTCAAAGCACCGATTCAAGCCTTAGTCGATAAAGTCAGCGCCGTGTTTGTGCCGATCGTCTTGGCAATTTCCGCTTTGACTTTGTTGGCTTGGGGATTGTTCACAGGCGATTGGCAAAGCGCTTTACTCAATGCGGTCGCGGTGCAAGTCATTGCTTGTCCTTGCGCGCTCGGCTTAGCGACGCCGACGGCGATCATGGTCGGCACTGGTGTCGCCGCCAAGCACGGCATTTTGATTAAAGACGCCCAAGCGCTAGAGACCGCACATCGTTTAACGGCGATCGCCTTTGATAAAACTGGCACACTGACAGAAGGAAAACCCGCTCTCGTATCGGTGATTGCGCATACCTATGAAGAGCAACAAGTATTGACATGGGCGGCAGCGGTCCAGCAATACAGTGATCATCCGCTTGCCCATGCAGTTATGCAAAAAGCCCAGCAAAACGGTCTGCAAAACGCCGAATTTGGCGATGTCAGCGATGTGCTCACGATGCCCGGGCGTGGCGTACAAGCCAATATGAAGCAAACCACGTTGTATTTAGGTAATCAGCGCTGGATGCATGAGCTCAACATCAAAACCGATGATTTCAACGAACAGATGCAGCAACAGCAGGATCTCGGACGCACGGTTTCCTGTCTCGCCATCGAGCAAGATGGTGTGCGCCAACTAGTCGCCTTACTTAGTTTTGGGGATAAGATCAAAGCCACGGCACACCAAGCGATCGAGCATCTGCAAAGCTTAGGAGTCAAAGCCGTCATGGTCAGCGGTGATAACTACGGCAGTGCTAATGCCGTTGCCGCCGTCGTCGGCATTACCGAAATCAGGGCAGAAGTCCTACCAGCAGACAAGGCAAACATCGTCCGAGAATTGCAGCAAAACGGCTATTGCGTTGGCATGGTCGGCGATGGCATCAACGACGCACCAGCACTAGCGGCAGCAGATGTCGGCATCGCCATGGCAACGGGTACAGATGTCGCCATGCATACTGCCGGCATCACCCTCATGCGCGGCGATCCTGCCTTAGTCGCGGATGCCATTTCTATTTCGCAAAGAACGTACAACAAGATCCGCCAAAACTTAGGCTGGGCGTTTATCTACAACATCGTCGGCATCCCACTAGCGGCATTAGGCTACCTCAACCCCATGATCGCCGGTGCAGCCATGGCGTTTTCTAGCGTCAGCGTGGTCTCAAATGCATTGCTGTTACGGCGCTGGAAGCCGTCGGAGAAGTTGGATCGTGAGGACAAGTGACCTTAGGCTAGCTCTATCAATTCAAAACCCGCAGCGATGATGTCTGCGCTTTAACCACATTTTTTCGCTTTACTTTTATTCAATGTTACGAGTGTGTTTTGTGCGATAAAGACGACTTAAACTTTATGAAGGACTTGATCCCAAAGCTGTCCGGGAAAATTTGCGTGACAGTTTTATTTGAAACTCCCTTCTCCCGCTAGCGGGAGAAGGGTAGGGGATGAGGGCAGTTCAGATTCGGATGACATTTTTCAAACCACAAATATTTGAATTTTTGTCTTGTTTTGCACCATTCAAATACTTTGTTGTCGCTGAACTTCCCTCACCCTAACCCTCTCCCGCATGCGGGAGAGGGGATGTTTACGGCCACAATTTACCATTACTTTCGTGAGTTTCCATTACACGTCTCAGCGCCTCGGCGTTGAAGGTTTTGTTTTAGATTTTTAGGAGTCCCCTATCAATCAACAATGGCCACCCAGTCACCCGACTTGCCACCATGTTTTTCTAATACACGAATGTCGCTCATCACCATGCCGCGGTCGACTGCTTTGCACATATCGTAAATAGTTAATAAGCCAATTTGCACAGCGGTGAGCGCTTCCATCTCGACTCCCGTTTGACCATGGGTCTCGACCTGCGCCTGACAATGTACGCTTTGGGTTTCAGAATCAAGTGTAAAGTCAACCGTGACTCGGGTAAGTGCTAGTGGGTGGCATAAGGGGATTAAATCACTGGTACGTTTGGCAGCCATGATTGCGGCAATACGTGCGATACCTATCACATCGCCTTTTTTTGCGTTTCCGCTTTGTATCAAGGCAAAGGTCTCTGCACGCATGCGAATTTCCCCGGCAGCAACGGCAATTCTATGCGTGCTCGTTTTTTCGCCAACATCTACCATGTGCGCCTGTCCAGTTTGGTCGAAATGGCTCAGCCCACCATTCGCTTCTGCAGCAGAATTTGTAGAGGTTTTGTTAGTCATAAATGAACACCTGATTCGATTGTGAGTTAAGATCATTACAAAGCGATAAATTTAAGTAAACTTAAATCTCATTGCTGCTAGTTGTAACGTATTTTTAATTTAATTCGTGATCATATCATCGTGAAAAAAGAATTCTCGCAATTTCGGTTTAAGTTGATCCAGCTCACTTCGGCAGTGGGTCTCGCGTGTTTGACAATGTCATCATCAATCAGTAGCGCCCAATCTGGCACGATTTCGAGCACGCCATCCAACCAGAAGACGACCACTTCCAATACCGCCAATACTTACAAAAATCAAACGCTGCCCACCTTAGGGGATACCGCCCGTGGTGATCTGTCGCCTATTTTAGAGCGCAAAATAGGTGAGCAGATTATGAGTAGCGTACGACGTGATCCGGATTATTTGGAAGACGGACCGATCAACGAATATCTCAGAAAACTAGGTAATTCCTTACTCGATAAACGTCCAGACACACGCGGCGAGGAGTCTTACGATTTTGAATTTTTCGCAGTGCGTGATCCAGTTCTCAATGCGTTTGCATTTCCAGGTGGCTTTTTAGGATTTCATACCGGACTCATTCTAGCGGCACAATCTGAATCTGAACTAGCTTCGGTGATGGGACACGAGATCGGTCACGTTTCACAGCGGCATATCGCACGTATGATAGGCAATCAAAAAAACGATTACCTAATTCCGTTGGCGGCACTTATCTTGGCGGCCTTGGCGGCGCGCGCTAGCCCAGATGCCGCGATGGCTATGGTTATGGGCGGGCAGGGTTTAGCGATACAAAGACAGTTAAGTTTTAGTCGTGATGCCGAACGTGAAGCGGATCGCGTAGGCTTTCAAATTCTGCGCGACGGTGGATATGACACCGCTGGCATGCTCGCATTCTTTGGTCGTATGCAGCATGCATCACGCAATTATACGGACAATGGCATGTCCTACTTACGTAGTCATCCACTGACCAGTGAACGGATGGCGGATATTCAAGGTCGGCTGTTTGGTGAACGCTACCGTCAACGAGTCGATGGACTCGATTTCTTTTTGACCCAAGCACGTGTGCGCGTTTTGCAAGATAGTAAGGCGCAGGGGCTGATGGACGCGACGGTCGCGTTTGATAATCAAGTCAAAAATGGCAATGAAGAAAGTCGCCTGAGCGGTCTTTATGGTTTGGCATTTGTCGCGTACAAGAAAAATGATTTTCTTAAAGCGGAAAAATTATTGGATGCATTGACCGCACAGATCGCGCAATTGCCAAATCAAAAAAAATGGTTGAAAGAAACCAGCGCCTTCGCCAGTCTCGCCATCGATATTGAGATGGGTAAAAAGCGCCCAGATTTAGCAGTCGCCAGAGCGAAAATCGCGCTACGTGACCTGCCTTTGGCTCGCGGCCTCGCGCATCAATATGCTGAAGTGTTGATCGAGGCAAAAAATTATACGGAAGCAGAAGTCTTCTTACGCGATCAAATCGTCCTATACCGACGCGAAGCCAAGTTGCAACACCTCTTAGCCAAGGCCTACGCGGCCGAAGGCAAACAAGCATTGCAACACATCGCTCTAGCCGAAGCCTACGCGATAGAAGGCGCATTGCCCGCAGCCTTAGCGCAATTAGAAATCGCCCGCCTTGACCCCGATGTGAAGTATTACGATTTGTCTGTGATCGACGCCCGCGAACGCGAGTGGAAAGAAAAGCGTCGTGAAGAGATGGAAGATGAGAAGAAGGGGAAGTAGGGAATATCGGTTGAATCGTTAAAGTGTTTAATGAAATACAAAATCAGCATGACGCATTTCACAGAAATTTTAGTAGTGATGAAATGTACAGTGCTATGCTGGAAAGCCAATGTTTATAAGCCTTTGGAAACGATGAATGAAAAGTGTTATGCGACATCGTGTCGACTATATCTATCGGCCCTAAGATTATGGACTTGAGACTGATCCACATTGTCCTTGTCGTCGGGTTACTCAATTGTTGCTTGGACGTGCAAGCGTAGTCTACTATTGTCGTCGTCGATATCTCCGAATTCCATGCGGAACATGTCTCACGTGGAAAACGTGCAGCCGAGGAAGACATGCGAGCTGGAAAGCTTGCGTTCTATGTTGGCACTTGCGGATTCCCCGGCTTATCTAAAGTAGAGAGTCGCGATTTTGAAAAATTGAAGAAAAGACTCAAAACGATTGGCGTCGCTCCATTGGAGCATGACAAGTGCAACGACATAGCGAACGAAGCGAGAAGAATGGCAGCATATGTTGAAGGCTATAATGTCGTAACTGGTAGGGAAATTTCCCGGCGATTCGGTAAGAAATGGGCTCAGTGATGCATCGCTTTGCCGAACAATTCACTCAACTCGGACGCGCTAAAGCGCGCCGTTTAATTTATGCACTTAGGCTAGCGTAAGGCGACATTCACTACATATTTATTGCCAACAGATGATTAATAAGGAAAAGAGCAAAATTCTTCATTTTTTAGCGGCCTTGCCTGTTGCGGCATTAGTTGCTAGTTTCGTTTTTGTTCTAATCGCTGCTGTAGAGAATATTTTTATGTCGGAGTCAACTGTCTGGGATGCAACAGCGAATTTAATGATGAGCCCAATATTGATATTGATATCCAGCTTCTATATGCTGATCTTTATTGTGCCAATTGGAATTCCAGCCTATTTGATCCTTCGTCGTTTAAATCAGTTGAAATTCTCAACGATTGTCTCTGTCGGTCTTCTCGCGGGATTTTCTATGCCCTTAGTTTTGCATACGAATAATCCCCTTTGGTTACCAGATTGGTTTTTCTTAATGAATGGCTTCACCACGTCTGCGACGGTATATGTTGTACTCAAAAAGTTTGCAGGTAGAACGCCTAGCTTGCCGTTGCACACCCACGCTTCCCGCGTAGATGAACTCAATCGTTGAGCAGTAAGTAAATGACACATGAAAATCTACCTGATGTTCAATTAACGATCACTGCCGATGAGGCAATCGTCCTATTTGAATTTCTCCAGCGCTTCAGTAACACAGATAAATTGGTCATCGAAGATCAAGCTGAAGAACGAGCGCTCTGGAATCTCTGCTGTGTTTTTGAGAAGAACTTACTCGCGCCATTCGATAAAGAATATTCAGAGTTGTTGCAGGAAGCACGAGATCGGTTGCGCGATGAATCCTAGCCTTTTGCTTGAATCGGCGCTAGACGCGAAAGCTGCGCAATTTTATGTTTCAATGAACAGCATTTTTTCAACTAATTGCGCTTCGGTTTATGTGCATCATGCGCAATTCCGTTTAGCTCAACGTTTGCAATATTTTCTCGGAGCACTTGCATGGGTCAAAAATATCCCGAACTGTCTGAAAAAAATCTTGAGTTCATCGCTCAGCAAAAACTGTTTTTTGTCGGCACTGCCGCCGCTGATAGCCGGGTCAATATCTCCCCCAAAGGTATGGACTCTTTCCGAGTCGTCGACAGCAAACGTGTGGTGTGGCTCAATGTGACAGGCAGCGGCAATGAAACGGCGGCACACATTCAATCCAACCCACGAATGACTATTATGTTTTGTGGGTTTGAAGGTGCGCCGCTCATTTTGCGTCTTTACGGCACAGCCAAGGTCATACACAAAGGCAGTGCAGATTGGCACGATTTGTCTAAGCTCTTTCCCCCACTTCCAGGCGCTAGGCAAATCTTCGATCTTGAGGTCGACTTAGTTCAGTCTTCCTGCGGTATGGCTGTACCCTATTTTAGCTACGAAAGTGATCGCGAGTTGTTAAGTGATTGGGCCGCGAAAAAAGGTGATGAGGGCATCAAGGAATATTGGGCAGAAAAAAACCAGTTCAGCCTGGATGGTGTACCTACCCATATTGTTAAACTTGAGAGCTAGCAGGATGATCGATGGAAAGTATGATATTTGAAAAAGATGGATATTTCGAATTGTGATATTCAGTAGCTACTCGATTCTATTTATGGGGTATATTCAATTACGTTTTGTCACGCTGTGTGACTAGCCTCTGGCGCGCGGGCTGACACATCAATATGCTGAAGTGTTAATTTGGGAAAAAACATATGGATGCATAAGTCTTTTTGCGCGATCAAATCCTTTAGACCAACACGAAGCGAAGTTGTAACATTTGTTAGCCAAGGCCTTAGCGCAATTGGAAATCGCCCGCTTTGAACCCGATGTGAAGTATTACGATTTGTCTTTGATCGGCGCCCGCGAACGCGAGAAGAAAGAAAAGCGTTGTGAAGAAATGGAAGTTGAGTAGAAGGGGAAGTAGTAAAGATTCGCTGAATCATCAGGGAGCTTTAGTTATACTTTTCTTGATATTTTAGCGGTAGTATTTATATCGAATAAATGTTTTGAGGTAATCAAGTTGTTTAGTAAAATGCAAGGCCTTCAGGATGCGTTCTATAGAATTTTGATTGCCGTGCAAATATGCAGCATAACGTCGGAAATTTAGTGCAAAAAGGTTTTTTGTGCGTTTTTATGAAAAGTATTATGCGACACATTGCTTCTACGTCGGTCATTTGGCTGGCCACATCTAGTTTAGAGTCAACTCAATTTTTTTATAATGTCTAGCCCACTCTTCGAATTCGGCATTTTGGCAGGAATTCCCACAATTTTCGTGGGCGTTGCTTCTTGGCTCTTGTGGTCCCAGCTATCGAAGCCTTGGCTATTTGTTGTTTCTTGCCTCGTCATACTTTATATCTTGTACGGAGCTGCGTTCTACTTTGCTGCACCGACTGTTATTTCTATCGATTTGATAGTTCCAGCAAATCAAGCGCAATCGGGCGCTGGTCGCACTAATGGCGAGTTCAACGTGCAGAGTGCCGTTTGGTTCCCTTTTCTTAAAGCGTATTTTAAGACGATTCTACTGTTCTCAATTGCAGCACTTCCGATAATTTGGCTTGCACTTAAGTTTTGCCGCAAATAAGCATGCATCGCGTAGGTGCGATTAGTGAAACCTAATCGCACGTATGAGTCTTGTGACTGTACTAAAAAGTTGTACCCAAATGATTAGGTTTGCTGAATGCAGACTGTGTAGAACTTTAAGGGAAAAAATATCTTGCAACACGCTGACTTAAAAGTGGGCGATGAATCAATGCTTGTAAGCCTCAAATGTGTTGCGAGTTATCTTTAAAAAGTCTCGGCTGTCGGCAAAATCCAGCTTCTTCAATCAAGCTAAACAAATCACCTTTTTCCAAGCGAACATCCAGATCACTAATCCGCGCAAAGATGGTGAATTCCGAAGCCGCAACAGGCGATGCTTCCATAAACTCGAGCAAGCGTGTTTCACTCAATGGCTGTTGATTTTCTGAGAGCGTCTCAAGAAATATAGCGATATCTCTATCATCGAGCTGACACAAAAACTGATCGGCCTGACACACAATATTCCCATCATCCAAAATCCAGACACGTGTTGCAGTCGGCATGATCTGCCCAGTATGCAAACGCCAAGTTTGATCAGGCAAGATCTGCGCGATATACGGCGTTGCTGCTAAGTCGATATAGACTTTTTGTGGGCCATTTTGGAAGTACCAATTGCCATTGTCATCGCACAGATAATTGCGATTGATAAAGCCTTGCAAAGTCGAATTGCGAATTAAATCACCCGCCAGATTGAGTGCTTGCGCGCGCTCGTCGCGCATACGCCAATTGCCGCGTGCATCGAGCGCTAGCCAGCCGTAGCAATGCGGTACGTTTGGCCATTTGGCCATGGCGGCTAGAACGATGTCATCCATGTGTTTGTAGGTGGTTGATGATTTTTTCCGGTAGCCAATCTAATTTGCCTGGGAAGCTGCCCTGCGCAAAGCCCACATGACCACCGTGTTGTGGGTAGTCGAGTGTGACATAAGTTGATGCGACTTTGGGTAAGAATTGCGCTGGCATAAACGGGTCATTTTGCGCATTCAATACTAATGTAGGAACCTGAATATCGTTTAACACCAGACATGCACTGGCGCGGTGCCAATAATCATCGACATCGCGATAGCCGTGCAGAGGTGCGGTGACGATATTGTCGAACTCGTACAGATTCTTTGCGCTCAACATGCGCTCACGATCAAATAACTTGGGAAACTGTGTGAGCTTGTGCAGACACTTAGGTTTTAAGGTCTGCAGAAAATTTTTCGTATAAATGCGATTAAAGCCGCGTGATAATGTCGCGCCGCTATTGGTTAGATCCAGTGGTGCCGAGACTGCGCAAGCTGCATCGACGATGCTGGCGCTCGATTGCGATTCGCCCAGCCAACGTAATAGCGCATTTCCGCCTAGTGAGACGCCGCTGGTATAAAACTTCGCTTGTGGATGCGCTGATTTAAATTCGCTGTGCAAGCGGCGGATGATCCAGTTGATTTCTTGCGCATCACCAGAATGATAAAAGCGCGGTGCTTGATTCGGCTCGCCTGAGCAGCCACGAAAGTGTGGCACTGCGCCCGACCAGCCTAAACTTTTTAGTTTGTGCATCAAGGCACGTGCGTAGTGGCTATTGCTGGAGCCTTCTAAGCCATGAAACAAAACCAGAAAAGGTTTGCCTGCTTCGCCATCGAGAAAATCGACGTCGATAAAGTCGTGATCGTGCGTGGCCCAACGTTCGCGCCTGAGTTGTACTTCAGGCTTTTGTATTAAGGTTGCGGGATAAATCGTTTGAGCATGGCCGCCGGCCAGCCACCAAGGGGAAGAGTAATGCATCAGTGTAAAACGTCGCCTTTGGACACGTCGATCGGTGCCGGCCCAGCAGCTACCGAAGCGTGATGTGTGGCAATGCGCCAGCCGCGTGGGGTTTTGACATACACATTGGTAGCGATAATATGCACGTCCTGGGCGATCTGATCTTTGGGATGGAATTCTTCGATCAAACTATGCACGGCAGTTAGCAGATTATGGATCGCGTGTAATTGCCGTGTATGGATATGGACGCTGCCATTTTCAAAAATCGTTTCCCATGACGCACGGATTTCGGCGTGACCGATTAATCTGGTGGAGTTGGGGTGTATGCAAACAATCTCGTCATCTTCGGCCCACAGTGCCATCAGGCCGTCTAGATCGCCGCGTGAAATTGCATCGTAGAAGGCGATTTCGACTTCATCGGCGCTGCCATTGAGTTGCTTTTTGGCGGGCATGTGGGTTTCTCGGTTGAATGACTTTGGAGTGATAGCAGCGAATTAGCGTGCTTTTAGTGTACTTTTAATGTGCTTTCAGGACAGTTCCTGGAGCCAGTTTGTAGACAGTGCCGCAATAAGAACAGGTGGCAGAACCACCGTGGGACAAGTCCAGATAAACGCGTGGATGGGAGGACCACAAAGGCATCGCAGGGTTAGGGCAGTGTGCAGGCAAGTCGCTCGCTTGTAATTCAACTGCAGCGGTAGCATTGGATGGCGTATTTGACATATTTTTCTCCTCAGTGAGTGAATTTTCTCTAGCGCATGATTTTAACGGATTCCATCGCGTTTGCGGAGAGTGATTGTCTCGCGGTACATCGTGTTGCGTTGATGTTAGGCAAGTATTTGGTCGTGGCGTTACAATAGCGGTTTTGCCGCGAATGATTGCTGGCAATCACTTTCAAACCAAACGCATGTCCGTTTCCCACTATGTTAAAAGACTGGAATTCAACGCTCTATCGCGAAGGCTTTAAAGCTTCCGCGCCTTCGCTATTTGGTATGGCCGCTTGGGGTATGGTGGTTGGCGTTGCCATGATCAAGGCCGGATTGAGTTTGCCACAGGCATTCGGGATGACGTTTTTGGTCTTTGCTGGTTCCGCCCAATTGGCTGCCTTGCCTTTGATCGTTGCGAACGCGCCGATTTGGGTGATCTTTGCGACGGCATTGATCGTGAATTTACGCTTTTTGATTATGTCGGCATTGATTGCTCCCAGATTTGCGCATTTGCCTTGGCCGAAGCGCGTCGCATTTGGCTTTCTGACGGGCGATATCTCTGTGCCATTATTCATGCAGCGCTTCCCAGCTATGTGGAACAGTGCGGCGGAAGAGCGCGAACAAGTGCTGTATTTGAAAGGCTTGATTATTCCGAATTGGTTTGTTTGGCAAGTAGGTTCAATTCTCGGAATTTTGGCTGGCAGTCAGGTGCCTATGCATTGGGGTTTGGGATTTGCCGGTACTTTGGCGATTTTGTGTATCTTATTGCCGATGATGCGCAATCGTCCGGGATTTGTTG
>JAYVHZ010000370.1:0-2803 GCA_043770645.1 Undibacterium sp.
TTGTTAGTCGGCAAAATTTCTAAATTTCAGTCTATACTTGATGCTCTGATCAATATTTGAATGAAGTATATTTAAATCGTGCCTAATATCAGGCATCAATTGACGGAAACTGTTTTATATTTTTCAATCATTCGTTAGGTTGCCGTGGGGATTTTTAAGCTTTTCGGAAAGAAGCCAGGTCGTGAGGAGAATGTTAGCTCCGATAAACCAGCTTCCAAGAAAACTCGTGTGAAGGGACAAAACACCGTCATTGGACAAGTCCAAGATGACGAGGCTTTGACACATTCTTTAACCGAGAAGAAGCATATTGCACGCGCCACGGAAAGAAAAATTGATGCCATCGAATTTGAAATGTCGCGCGATATGGGGCGACCAAAATCTTTGCAGTCGAAAAATGCATCAGATGAACCTCTGAAGCGAACAGCTCAAAATCAGTTTCATAGCGATTTTATCCCAACAGATTTCCAAAGTACTGTTGCATTAAGTCTGCCAACGACAGAGCTTTTGCTTGGGCATACCGAGATAAACGTACCATCAATGGCACAGACGGAGTCGGTTCCTTTATTAGAAGAAGCGGCGATTTTGTTTGCGACTGGGCAAGTAAAAGTTGCTGAACACATGTTACGTAGCGCGATTGACCTTGATAATTTAGGTAATGCAACGCCATTGGCTTGGTTTATGTTGTTTGATCTCTACCAGATTGAACAGAATCAATATGCCTTTGAGAGTTTGTCCTTAGATTACGCTGGAAAGTATGAAACCTCACCTCCAGTCTGGCGCAATCCCGAAAACTCCGACTTTGTGCCTGAGAGTAAAGACGAAAGTGCCGTCCCAAGTTTGACTTTCCCATCAAAACTTGACGGTGAAATTATCAAATTACTGCAGAAGCTAAATAGCTTTAGCGAAAGTAGTAAAGTTTTGAAGTTGGATTTTGGTCGGGTGAAGAGCGTAGATCCTGTTGGTTGCGGCTTATTGCTACGAGCAATTCGTAATTTAAAGAAAACGAAACACGATTTAATCCTAGTGGCAGCCCAGAACTTGACCGAACAGATACGGTCGATACTCGAGGTGGGGCGACGTGATGAAACCGAAGCGCCATGGTTGTTGCTTATGGAGGTCTTGCAATTGCTACAGTTGAAGGAAGTATTCGAAGAGGCAAGTATTGATTACTGTGTCACTTTCGAAGTCTCGCCACCTGCATTTGAAGCACCGACCAGCAAAGTCACTACCGCAATTGCGGAACCAGTGGCAGCAGATGAAAACTCCGATCGTTTTATGATGCCAAGGTCGATTGAAGGAAGCACGGACGGATTGGTAAAACAAATCGCTGCGCATGCAAAAAATCACGATTTGGTGATTTTGGATTGTTCCCAATTAGAGCGCGTTGAATTTGGTGCATCTGCGCAATTACTCAATGGTCTTGTGCCAATTTCTAGTAACAAAACCAAGTCCGTTCAATTCCAAGAGGTGAATTACTTGGTTATGCATTTATTCAACGCCATGGGATTAAAGAACGTGGCTGCTATCTTTCCACGTAAGCAATCTTAAATCCCTATATTCTGCCAGTCTTGCAATTGGCAAAAAACACCCCATTTTCATTTTCTGAGTGCGTCAGTCTTACGCTGACCGCGGCTTTCGCCTATGCTTTTGTGTAGGCAGCATATCAACGAGGACACTATGGAACAATTTCACGGCACCACAATCCTGACTGTACGAAGAGGCAATGTGGTGGCATTGGGTGGTGATGGACAAGTCACTTTAGGCAATATCGTCATGAAAGGTACTGCACGTAAAGTACGTAAGCTGTATCACAATAAAGTGTTGGCGGGATTTGCCGGAGGTACGGCAGATGCTTTCACGTTAATAGAGCGCTTTGAATCGAAATTAGAGAAACATCAGGGCCATTTGATGCGGGCATCGGTTGAGCTAGCCAAAGATTGGCGTACTGATCGCATGTTGCGCCGGCTCGAAGCGATGTTGCTGGTGGCAGATAAAGACACCACGTTGGTGATTACTGGCAATGGTGACGTGTTAGAGCCCAATGATGGTATTGGTGCAATCGGTTCCGGTGGTACATTTGCCCAATCGGCGGCGATGGCTTTGTACCACAACACGGATTTATCACCGATCGATATTGTTAAAAAGTCGCTCACCATTGCGGGTGAACTTTGCATTTACACCAATCTCTCGCACACCATAGAGACTTTAGAATAAGCAGTATTTCTGATATTGAGATCAAGATGATGAATATGACCCCGCAGGAAATCGTTTCCGAATTAGATAAACATGTTGTTGGTCAACATAACGCCAAGCGCGCAGTGGCAATTGCTTTGCGCAATCGTTGGCGTCGTCAGCAAGTCGCAGAGCCTTTGCGCTATGAGATCACTCCGAAAAATATCTTAATGATCGGTCCAACCGGTGTTGGTAAAACTGAGATCGCTCGTCGTCTCGCCAAATTGGCGGATGCGCCATTCATTAAGATCGAAGCGACTAAATTCACCGAAGTTGGCTATGTCGGTCGGGATGTCGATACCATCATTCGTGATTTGGTTGATATCGGGATTAAACAAACCCGTGAGTCGGCAATGCGTAAAGTGCGTGTGCGTGCTGAAGATGCAGCGGAAGACAGAATTTTAGATAATCTACTGCCGCCAGCGCGAGATTTTGGCATTGGCCAAGACGCTTCGACTGAAGCCAACTCGGGTGATAATGCAACGCGTCAGACCTTCCGTAAGCGTTTGCGAGAAGGTAGTTTAGACGATAAAGAAATTGAGATTGATGTCACAGAAGCGGCACCACAGAT
>JAYVHZ010000371.1:0-2185 GCA_043770645.1 Undibacterium sp.
AAGGAATGCACTGGCGAACGTTTGAGCGGTTGCATGATCGCTTGGAAGTGATCGATGCAAAGATCGACGGCGCGTTTAATATTCGAGTAGCTGGATTTATGCGACGTGTTGGCGGCATTTGAGATTTAGAAATATATCCATTGCCGACTTTAGGGAGGGGCGGGTAAAAATATCACCAATCGAAACCGGACACCGACTGTATTACCCTCAAATATCGCTAACACACAAAACGGCCAGAAACCAATTCTGCAAGCATTGAATCATTGTGCGCGCGCACGCGCGAGGCAAGGCAATATTTTCACAGCCCACAAATGACAAACCCCGCCGTAGCGGGGTTATGTCAGTACTACGAATTAATTATTGCTTGCGGCGACGTGCCAATGCAAAATCAAACAAACTTTTGCCGAACAAAACCATATTAGCTGACGCTAAAACATTTGAAGCCAGAATGATTTGTAGAAAAATGAAATATAACCGTGACTATTCAGCATGATTAACTCAAACAAAGCAGTTGTAAACGGTTTTAAATCAGGTCATGATGGTGGTCATGGCGCAAAAACAACCACTTCCCGACCTTTCGACACTCAAAGATTCCGAGAAGGATGCCTTGATTCTTTCGTTGTTCGCGCGACTGGAAGCGCTTGAATCGCTGATTCGCAAAGACAGTCATAATTCAAGTAAGCCGCCCTCGTCAGACGGTCTTGGGAAGAAGACGCGCTCTTTGCGTGAAGTGACAGGTAAAAAACGAGGCGGTCAGCCTGGGCATAAAGGTACAACGCTCAGACAGGCGTTACAGCCAACCCAGACGGTCACGCACGCACTGCCCATGCAATGTGACCGTTGTCAGCAACTCTTAGTCCATGAAGATGCCAGAATCGCTGAGCGTCGCCAAGTATTTGAAGTGCCAAAGACGTCTCATGAAGTCATCGAACATCACACGTTGTCATTAGTCTGCCCGTGCGGCCAGAGTCATGCCAGTATCTTCCCTATGGGAGTAAACGAAGCTGTGCAATACGGGCCAAATTTACGTGCGTTGGGTGTGCATTTAACACAGGGTCAACTATTGCCGTTTGCTCGCGCGTCAGAACTTATTCACGATTTATATGGCATCGCCATTTCGCCGGGAACGCTGGTCACTTGGGTTAGGCAAGCGAGCGCCGTGTTAGATGATACTGCCTCGCTGATCGCCACCCAATTACATATTTCCAAGCTCCTGCACGCTGACGAATCTGGTTTTCGTGTGGCGAGCAAATTGCACTGGCTGCACATTGCAGCGAGCGCAACGCACACCTCCTACAGTGTGCATGCCAAACGAGGAATAGAGGGGATCGAAGCACATGGAATTTTACCCAAACGCTCCGGTGTATTGATCCATGATTGCTGGGCACCGTATTGGAAAATAGAAGGCGTACACGCTTTATGCAATGCCCATCTGCTACGAGAATTAGTGTACGTAAAAGAAGTAAGCAAGCAAGCCTGGCCACAACGCATGAGCGACTTTTTAATCACGACTAATATCGCCTGCGAAACGGCAAGGCAAAACAAGAAATCACTTTCCCACGCCACTATTTCTGGCTTCATGGCCGCCTACGAAACCATATTGAGTGAAGGTGAACGAGGCAATCCAGAAGCAACAAAGCGCGTTGGAAAACGCGGGCGCAGCAAACAATCCATCACATTTAATTTGCTGCGTCGCTTACGAAAATATGCTGATGCGGTACTTCTCTTTATCCACGACCCCAGCGTGCCATTTACCAATAATTTGGCTGAGCGCGCGGTTCGCATGCCCAAGGTAAAGCAGAAAATATCCGGTTGCTTTCGCACAATCGAAGGCGCCGAAAATTTCTGCGTCATTCGTTCTTGCCTCGATACACTACGCAAACAAGGCCATGGGATGCTAGACGTATTGCAACGTGCATTTTCTGGCAATCCTATACGACCTGCTCATAGCTGCTGAATAGTCACAAATTTTCATATAAGTGTTTTTTTAAATAGTTTATTTATTTTGACATTCACTTCTAACCAATTTGCCAATATGTGAGCGATGGCAGCACAACCATTGTTGGTTACGATGTCGCATATGAATATGCAGGGAAAAGAGCAAGCGTGAGGATGTCTTACAACCCAGGCGCTACAGTTCGTATTGGTATTTCAGTTGTTCCTTAAATTTCTACTTGGTTAGAAG
>JAYVHZ010000372.1:0-2063 GCA_043770645.1 Undibacterium sp.
TGTAGAAGCCTTTAATTAATCGAGGGGCTTACAGTATATGAATATTTTAAAAAGGGAGTGGCTATTTAATTCGCTTGATAAGTTTGCCGTATTTTGTGCGAGGAAAGCAAGTGACTGGACCTCAAATGACGATGATTTTGGGTGACTGCTGTGATTTAGCCAACCATACGACGAACTAAAAGACACGACAGCACTTTGAGATAGACGTGTGGTGGCGTTACAGTAAAATTTTTATCGCGATAATTTGCGAGTATTTGATTCGACTTGTTGACAACCGGGGGCTAATTGGTAAGCCCGTGCTTTTCTGGGCACGGGCTTAAGTTGGTCTACTTTGGCTAGGTGGTTTGCATTTCCTATCAGTTGCTCGCACTGGGTTCTATGCGTGGCAAAATGCTGGAAATGTCACTTTGTGTCATGGTCATTTGGTGTGCTTTTCCATTCGCTCCAAGATCAAAGCTCAAGTGTGCGCGCGTTGGGCTATCTTTGATAAAAAATCTCTGCTTGTCATAAGCCAAAATTTCAATGGGTGGGCGATTGCCGCGCTGCATCAATAGCTGTGTTCCTTTTCGGGTAATAATGCGATTTTCTTTGTCATTAATACGGTAGCTACCAACAAATTGTTCCAGTTGTTCAGCAGCGAGTGTAATCGCTTGATACTCAGGAAACGGGTTTCCCATCGCGATGGCTGCAATCGTTGTGCCGATAAAAGCGGCATCAGGCTGAAGATTAGAATAGTTGCTTAGCACTGCCACGTACACCTTATGCTTCGGGATGCGAAGCGCAAAGGCGTTATAGCCAGGAATAATTCCATCATGACCATACGCTGGTGCGCCACGCACTGTAAAAGTCATCCAGCCAAAGCCATAGGTAGATTCGCTGCCATTGTTGAGTTTGTAAGGCGTGAAGGCTTTATTCCATGATGCAGGGTTGATCAATTTGTGCTCCGAAATGGCACGATCCCAACGCGCCAAATCGTCCACGGTAGAGACTAAACCACCTGCTGCATAGGCAATATCGATACTAAGCGGTTCGACTTGTTTTGGCGTGGCATTCTCCGCAAAGTAACCTTGGCTATGCGTTAGTTGCTTAGCTTGCTGCCCCTCATAGGCGGTGTGCTGCATTTGCAAAGGCTTGAAAATATGTTGCTCCATATAGTTTGCATAGGACATACCCGATATTTTTTCAATCACCAGTCCTAGCAAAAAATAGCCCGTATTGCTGTAGGCAAATCGTTCGCCAGGTGGGGCTTCAAGCGTATCATTTTTAAAGAAATCGAATACCTGTGGCACAGTTACCTGTTTCGTCACTAATTCGCCAAAGCCGGGCAGGGCGAAGAAATTACGCACACCGGATGTGTGTGTGAGTAGTTGTGCAATGCTGATTTTTTGCCCCTTGCTAGGCAGTTGCGGCAGTAAGCTGTGGATATCATCTTCCAGACTTAGTTTGCCTGCTTCTATCAATTGTAGGATGGCGACTGCCGTAAATTGTTTAGAAATCGAACCAATCAGCATCAGCGTATCAGGGCGCAATGCAGTCTTGCTTTCGACATTGGATAAACCGTAGGCTTTACGCAAAATGGTTTTTCCATCGCGAGTGACTATGACTGTGGCACCCGGGCGGTCAGAGCTGTAGTGACGAGCAAGAACGGCATCGATTTTCTGGCTAGTTTCATCAATAGAAGAAACGGCAGCACTTGCAGAGTTCGGCGTATTTGTGACTGTTTGCGCCATGCTGACAAGCGGAGAGGCAGCAAGCGCTAAAGTGAGTAAAGATAAAACGAGCTTGGGACTGTGATTGCGCATGATTTGCTTTCTGGTTAAGAACAGGCACAGCTTATTTCCCCCCAGCGCTGCCAACACTGACTTTTACATGAATGCGATGTTTTCTATTTGAGCGGCGTAAAAGCCGGATGAACGGTAGATTGACATTGGCAACGCATCAACGTCGTTCAACTAAATCCAGAGAAGAGACCTCTGCACAACCGTAGCGAGCGGTCGAAGGTTGGATCGAGAAGCGCACCTGTGCTAGGGCACAGCGAGCATCGCAGATTCAAAATTCGACCG
>JAYVHZ010000373.1:0-7212 GCA_043770645.1 Undibacterium sp.
GAAATCGCGGCAATTAAAGTCGTCAGCAACCAACAAGAGATTGCCGCCATTGCCAATCTCGCGCATACTTTGAAATCAGCATCGCGCTCTGTTGGCGCCATTAAGCTTGGCGAATTATGTGAGCATATTGAACAAGCTGCACGTCGGGGAGAGATTGCGCAAACAAGCCATCTGTGTACCCAACTCGCGGCGCAATTTACACAGACACAAGATCGCATACAAGCACATTTGAACACGGTATTGAAGCATCTCGATACTTAAAGAAATAACTTGCTAAACTGAACCGCCCAATCGATTGCTAATTGAAAAGGAAAGACTATGTCTAACGCGAACCCACCAAACTCCGTGTTCATTCTCGACGATGATGATTTTAGTCATGAAGTGATCGCTGGAAGCTTGACGCAACTAGGCGTAAGCACCATTTATACCTCGCGCAGTGGTGCGGATGCACTCCGTCAATTAGCGGCGTTGGCGTTCACACCTGATGTATTAATTTGCGACATCTTGATGCCAGACATGGATGGCATGGACTTTTTGCTTGAGTTAAAAAAACTCAACTATAGCGGCAAGGTGATGCTGGTGAGTGGTATCGCTAAAGATGTGTTGTCGATCGCAGAAAATGTCGTCAAAACAGATGGTATCAACATCATTGGTGCGTTTGTAAAACCGATCAAACTTGAAGAACTACGGAAAGCCATTTTCTGAGTGTTTTATCCTGCACATCGTGTATCAGAGTCGATGGACAACACCGTGAACAATGCGCTCACGGAAAATCAGGATGGCTATGAAACGGCAGGTTTCGTAATCACTTGAGAAAGGCAATCACGAAAACGTTTTTTTAATTCTGCATTCTTTCTTAATACATAGTCGGGATGGACTTGGTGATCTAAATGATCTGAAGTGGTCAGCAGTATTGTCTTTGTTCGTGCAATTTTGGTACCGGATTTTTGTACGGCACTAATTAAGGCGATACCATTTAGACGAGGATTCTCAAGACTGGTAATGAGCACATCAAAAGGTTCTGCCAACAATCGGCCAAGCGCGGTATAGCCATCTTGCACATGTTCGACCCGGAAGCCGAACTCCGTCAACGTATCCTTCATCGTCCTCAACACCACATCAGAAGACTCGACCACCATGGCAGAGTGTGAGTGTCTCGAGATACTGCGCCGCAATGCGTGCAAACTTTGTTTCAGATCTTCGCCCGGCTCGCCCTTGGCAGCATAGACGCTACAGGCTCTGCGCATCAGATCAACATAAGACAAGGCTTGAGAGACTGCAGTCTGTAATAGCGTTGGATGTTCGATCAGATTGGTCAACAAATCTTCTAGAGGATGGCAGATATCGCTGATAAAACTCATGCCATAGGTGCCACCGCTGCCTTTTAAGCTGTGTACTTGACGAAATAAATCGCGACACAGATCTAACTGAAAACCGCCTCGCTCTAAATCCAGCAACACCTGCTCGATATCATCAATATGACTGGGCAAATCGCGCAAATAATTTTCACGCAATGCCGCTAGCATTGCCTTTACTTGATCCATATGTATTCCATGCTCAATCCATGCAGGAGGTTTGAGTTGACGAGTCAGATGATGAAATCAAAATTGTTTGAATTCGCTTCAATCAAAGTTTAACTGAGAGAAGATTGAAATCGTTGAGGTTTTGCGGATTTTCCACATTATATTTGCGATCTAGGCTGGCCGGTCCGATTGGCGCAGTTTTTGTAGAGTTTTGGTAGTGGAACGTTCATGCTCAAAGTTGATCGCCTGAACTGTCCCGCCATAGGCAAGCACCGCTTGACCTTCGGGAATCTTATGCATATCGTAATCACCGCCCTTCACATAAATGTCGGGTCGTGCCAAATTCACCGTTTCGAGTGCCGTATCTTCGGCAAAAGAGACGACTAGATCCACTGATGCTAAGGCCGCTAATACCGCCATGCGGTCGGCACAGGTATTAATCGGGCGCTCCTCGCCTTTCCCCAAGCGCTTAACCGAAGCATCGGTATTGACCGCCACAATCAAGGAAGCGCCTAATGCTTTCGCCTGCGCCAGATAGGTGACGTGTCCACGATGTAATAAATCAAAAACACCATTTGTCAACACAACCGGATGGGCTAACTGCTGCGCCCTTAGCGCTAATTGATCTGGTTCACAAATTTTGCTTTCGAAGTTTGGCATAAGCTATCAACAATGTGGTTAAGCGTTCGCGTGTTACGCTGATTTTAGGAATGCCAGCACTTTAGCGTGTCGCAGTAGAATCAGCAACTAACAGCGAGCGCATTTAAATTGCGTTACCATTACTTGCTCGCATCAATTCCCGAATCAAGTCTCACTTCCTGAGACCTCTGCACAAGCAATTCACTTTCAAGGAGTCATCATGTCTTTCGCATCCATCACGATTATTGCCACCGCCTTATTGCTATCGGCAGCCGGAAATGCCAACGCGCAATCCGAAACCTGTCCCGACATTTTGCAGCACAGTTTCAATCGCCTACAGGATGAAGCGCCGCAAAATCTCTGCCAGTACAAAGGTAAGGTCGCCTTAGTAATCAACACCGCCAGTTACTGCGGATTTACCAAACAATATGAAGGATTGGAAGCCCTGTATGCCAAATATCAGCAACGCGGCTTAGTGGTGTTAGGATTTCCATCCAACGATTTCGGTAAACAGGAACCAGGCAGCAGCAAAGAGATCGCCGATTTTTGCTTCAACACCTATGGCGTCAAATTTCCCATGTTTGCCAAATCCTCCGTGCGTGGCGATGATGTCAATCCATTCTATGCACAGTTGATCAAAGCGAGTGGTACCACACCGAAGTGGAATTTCTATAAATATCTGATTGATCGCAATGGCAAAGTGATTGCGTCCTATACCAGTGTGACTACACCTGAAAATAAGGGCCTGGTCGCCGCCATTGAAAAAGCCTTAGGGGAATGAAATCAGTGGTATGAGATGAACAACAGGTCTGAAATAAGTCGCTTCAGACCTGTTTTATTTCACGGTTTTTTTATTCGCTACGAGCACGAGGCTTGCTTGGAGACTTAGTGGCGACCTTAGTCACAGACTTTTGTACTGGCTTGCTCATTGGTTTGCTCATTGGCTTGTTCACTGAACTGTTAACAGCTTTCGACTTGGCTGTGCTTGCTGTCGCTTTCGATGTCTTTGTTTCAGCCACTTTTTTCACGGTAGTTCGCCCCGAGGGTACAAGTTTTGCTGCAGTTTTTTTTGTCACTTTGTTTGACGTTTTTGGCGTCACTGAGGAAGGTGTCGCCAACTTAGTCGGTGCTTCATCTTTCATCGCATGGCTCAGCGCCTGCTTAAACTGGTCTTGCAAAACAGTCCACCACGCAGCCGGGTTATGCACGGGCGGATTATCGGGCTTAGCAGACTTGGCCTCTTTCTCTGGCGCATTGTTCGCCTCTACATTCAGATCCTCTGATGGACTCTCTGCAGACTCGTCCTCGTCTAATTCCTCGTCTAATTCCTCGTCTTCATTTTCCTCGACAGTCGGTTCCCTTGGCACAGGCGCTGCCGCCTTATTGGCGCCATGCATAGGCCAATTTGCAGCGGCATCATTACTTGCAGGTACGGGGGCTGGCGTTGAGCTTGCTGTCGCTTGGGCAAAACTTTCTCCCATCGTCTTTAAAGCGGAGATCGTTGCTCTCTGCACTTCAAGCGCTTGAATCGTACCTTTCAACATACTCATGTTCACATTGAGCCACGATTCCACTGTCTTCAAGTCCTTGATTTGTTTGTCGAGCTCATCGACAGACAATGTTGGTGTGACCATACCTGGTAACTGCATGTCTCCCCACAGCTTTTTAACGAAAGCTAATGGGTCGTTCAAGTTATTACCGGCCGCTGCTTGAAAGGGGTTTTGCATGTGGGCGTCTCCTTAGGCGAGGAACTACAGAAAGATTATTAAAACTAGACAAAGTTAAAGTGATGCACGCGCGATTTTAAAAATATTCCGGCTATTACGTCATGCTTATTTATCAGCATATTTACTTGCATATCGCAAGAATAAGCCAGAACGATTACACTATCGTTATGAGCGAGCATCTTTTTTTATCACAACCGATACAACATCTTAGCAAGCTAAGTACTTGGTTATTTCTTCTGGCAACTATCTTACTGCATATCTTCATTCTAGAGTCAGGCGCTTTGAAAGAATGGACGCCAAAACCAATACTCAAAGAATTACCCAACATCTCTGTGAGCTTACGCCCAACGACAGAAGCGCAAGCACCTGCCGCCGACAAGGCTTCTCCGTTGCAAAAGAAAACGAACGTGGCGGCTCGGGAGCCGATGGCTCAAGTCGTGCCTGAGCCGACCGTGGCAAGCCGAGTCGAGGAAAAACCTGCTCCCACGCCAGAAGTTGCAGCAACTGAAATCATCGACGTCAAGAACCAAGCGCCGATCGCAACTGACAATGAGATCGGAAAAGAAAGCAGTACAGAACTTCCAGAATTTAACCTACGGGTACCAGAATCAGCAGAAATGCAGATGGAAATTACGCATAGCAAGGTCAACGGCAGCACAACCTCAGGCGTTGGTAAGCTCAGTTGGGAACAATACAATGGCAAATATAGACTGTCGATCGATGCCGGCATCAATCTAGTCGTTACCAATTTAAATTTACTCACAATCACCAGCGAAGGTCACATTGATTTATACGGTTTGATGCCTACTGTTAGTAACGATATTCGCCGCAACCGCCCTGCCACGGCTATTCACTTTAATCACACAGAAAAAATCATCAGTTTTTCTGCGTCAAACAACATTGTCAGCATGGAAAACGGCGCGCAAGATGCGGTAAGTGTTTTAATACAGTTAGCAGCCATCGGCTATGCGAATGCCGCTCAGTTGGAAGCAGGTAAAGAATTTACGATACAAGTTGCGGAAGGGCGGGATGCCAAACCATTTGTGTTCCAAGTTCTTGGTGAGGAAGAGATCGATAGCAAATTAGCCGAAAATACTGGGAAGCTCAAGACCGTACACATTATCCGCCCACCCAAACCAGGATTTTATAATTCGCAATTAGATATTTGGCTCGCACCTTCACTCGGCTGGTATCCAGTACAAATTCGCAATACGGAAAACAATGGTACGGTCACTAATCAAATCGTCGTCGCCCTTAAACAAAAAATCAGTTACGCCAATTAGGCTATCCATGTTCAAGCAACTTTTGTCGTTTTCCCTGTACGTCGCCGGCTTGTGCTGGATCCCGGTCTCATACGCAGAAAAACTCAACTTCGCCCCGTCTGCCGATTTACTCTATAGCCTAAAATCGAGCCAGAAAGGGATCCCAGTGACTGGTGAGGCCAAGGTGTATTGGCAGGTCAAAGACCAAGATCAGCAAACGAAGAAATATCGTTTATCTTCCGAAACCAAGGTTGCCCTATTTGGCAAAATCTTAAATAGCAGCAGCTACGGCAGCATACAAGAATATGGTTTAGCGCCGGATCGTTTTGTCGAAAAGCGATTTCGTCGGGCTGAGGCCACAACCTATTTTGATCGCGACAAAAAGACCATACACTTTTCTGAATCTGATCTTGTTTATCCGATTTATGGTGGCGAACAAGATCGCTTAAGCGCCACTTGGCAATTAGTCGGCATGGTTCGTCAGCAGAGAGAACAAAATAAACCTGGTCAAGAATGGAACATGTTTGTAGCTGGGTTGAAGGATGCAGATCCTTGGACGTTTAAGCTCGTCGAATATAGTAAGATCCAAACTGCACTTGGTGAGCTCAATGTGATGCACATCGTCAAGGCGCCACCGCCCGATGCGCAAGGACAAAGACTAGAGCTCTGGTTGGCTACGGAAATGGATTACTACCCAGTTCGGGTACGTTTTCAAGATAGCAACAGTGACCAAGTCGAACAGAAAATTATCTCGATTAACAAACACCTTCAACAGTAAAACCCTTTCTCAATTTTAAGTCGAGAGTACAGACATGACAGCAGTATCCGATGTAATTGACGCTAATAAGCGAGCCTTGGTCCTATTTAGTGGAGGACAAGATTCCACCACTTGTTTAGCTTGGGCACTAAGCCGCTATCAGCATGTAGAAACCATCGGTTTTGACTATGGCCAACGACACACAATCGAACTCACCATGCGGCCACAATTATTACAAAAAATGCGCGGTATCTCAGAAGATTGGAATCAGCGCCTAGGCGAAGATCACGTGCTCGATCTGTCACTGATTTCACAACTTTCACAAACCGCAATGACAGAGAATATTGCGATACAGATGCAAGAAAATGGCTTGCCCAATACCTTTGTACCAGGTCGCAATTTAATGTTCATGTTGGTCGCGGCAACGCTCGCGTATCGCCGCCAACTCGGCGTGTTGGTTGGTGGCATGTGCGAAACCGATTTTTCTGGTTACCCGGATTGCCGCGATGACAGTTTAAAAGCCTTACAGGTCGCGATCAATTTAGGGATGGCGAGTCGTTTGAATATAGAAACACCTTTGATGTGGATAGATAAAGCACAGTCATGGCGTTTGGCAGAAAGCTTAGGAGGAAATGCCTTAATCGAATTAATCCGGCATGACACCCACACATGCTATCTCGGTGAACGTGGACAAATGCATGCATGGGGTCACGGCTGCGGGACATGTCCGGCCTGTGAACTGCGAGCAAAAGGGTATCAGGAGTTTGTTGCGACAAGTTTGTAAGCCAACGCCAAACTATATTTTTGCAATGTCGATCTACAACTATTCAGCCTCTAATAAGGCACTTGAAAAAACCTCTCAACACGGAGACACAGAGGACACAGAGGCAAAGAAAAAACGGAGAAAACAATCACTATTTTGTTTTTTTTATGATTTTTTCCCTATTCTCTGAGTCTCTGTGTTGAGAGGTTTTCGCTGTTTTCATAGCCCCTGAACAGTCGCTCAAATCTAACTTATTTCCAACTCCTTAGCCACGGTTCAATTGCATTTTCTAACATAGGGCGAGCAATCAGAAAGCCCTGCCCTTCATCACAACCCATTTTCTGCAATACGTCCCAGTGTAATTCGCTTTCTATGCCTTCGGCGATGATCTTCAAATTCAACTTCCTTCCCAGTTGAGTAATCAATTCGGCAATACGAGGACCGCTTACCGTATCGATTTGGGTGACAAATGCACGATCAATTTTCAATCGATCGACTGGCAACTTATCCAAATAACTTAAAGACGAGAAACCGGTTCCAA
>JAYVHZ010000374.1:0-14809 GCA_043770645.1 Undibacterium sp.
CGATGTATTTTCTGACTTTAGATTTGAATCTATTGCGCGTATTTGATACCGTGATGGTCGAGCAAAATCTGACGCGTGCTGCCGATAAACTGGCGATGACGCAACCTGCGGTGTCGAACGCGATTAAACGTTTGCGTTATTCTCTCAACGATGAACTCTTGATTCGTACGGCTTATGGGATGAAACCAACGCCGCGCGCTGAAATTTTGTGGCCATCAATTCGCGAAGCACTATCGACTTTAGAAGCAGCGATTGCGCCTAGCAGTTTTGACCCATCCAAAGCTGTTGCCACTTTTAGAATGGCGATGGCAGATTCCACTGCTGCTTTGTGGATGCCAACCCTAATTACCGCATTTGAACGCGAAGCACCGCATATGAATGCCCGCATGGTGCCATTGACTACGCGTGAGCCACGCCCCTTGCTCACGCAGGGCGACATCGATATCGCG
This sequence comes from Undibacterium sp., assembly GCA_043770645.1. Taxonomy (GTDB): domain Bacteria; phylum Pseudomonadota; class Gammaproteobacteria; order Burkholderiales; family Burkholderiaceae_D; genus Undibacterium. The sequence goes on from JAYVHZ010000374.1 coordinate 450, forward strand.
GTAGGATTTTTCCCAGGTGTAGTGGCTCAATTATCCGGTGGACAGGGCGCTGCTCGTAGCCCAATTCGGCACGAGCGCTTGTATTCTGGGCACTACGTTTGTGTGATGAGCAAAACACATCCGCTTGCTAACCAAGAATTAACACTAGATGCGTATTGCGCTGCAAATCATTGTTTGGTGAGTTTTTCTGGACGTGCGCATGGTCTGATTGATGATGAGTTATTGAAGATGGGGCGCGAACGTCGCATTTTACTGACCGTGAATCAGTTCTTCACCGGTGGTAAAGTCGTGGCGAATTCGGATTTGTTAACCGTCTTGCCTTTCCACTTCATCGCCTCAACGGGAATGAGTGATGCCTTGGTATGGAAAGAACTGCCCTTTGAAACGCCCGATGTCCACGTGGATATGTTGTGGCATGAGCGTGATGCACGCAATCCAGCGCATAAATGGTTGCGCGACCATTTCGTGAATATGACCCACGAAATGTTTGCGCCACTTGCCGAGATGAAAAAAACTGGCAATCCCAATTTGAATTGATGAAGCGAATTACACATTATGTTTACAGGAATCGTACAAGGCGTCGCCACCATCCAAAAAATCCAAGATCAAACTGGATTGCGGACCATACAACTCGCGTTCCCAGCAGGTTTTGATCATGAACTACAAATTGGTGCCAGTGTGGCGACGGATGGGGTTTGCCTCACCGTGACCAAACTCTCTGAGAATGCCGCTGAATTTGACATCATGCGGCAGACCTTGGCAATTACTACGCTTGGTGGCTATGCTGAAAATGCGCAAGTCAATGTGGAGCGAGCAGCGAAAGACGGTGCCGAAATTGGCGGTCATCCCTTATCTGGCCATGTGGATTTTGTCGCCCATCTCGCTCAGATTCGTCAATTGGAAAATAACTATGTATTGCGCATTGGCGTTCCCAAAGAATGGATGCGCTATATTTTTGCGAAAGGCTATATCGCGATCAACGGCGCCAGCTTAACGATTGCGGAAGTCAATCGCGAAGAATGTTGGTTCGAGGTCTGGTTGATTCCTGAAACCTTGCGCATGACCGTATTCGGGCAAAAGCAGGTTGGCGATAGCTTGAATATTGAGATTGAAAGACAAACCCAAGTCGTGGTCGATACCGTCCGCAACATGCTGCAAGAAACCCTAGGTCCGTTGATGCCCGCATTGGAAACTCTGTTAGCGCGGCAAGGAAAATCAACACAAGATTTACTATCGAAGTAAATTTTTCCTTATATTGGTTTAACCCAGTACACGCAACGGCGGGCGCCACTTTGCAGGTGCTCGGTGCGTTCAACTACGCAGGCGTCGCCTAAACTTTTTTGGAAAATCGTAAGCTCTGAGCGGCAAAATTGTTGACATTCTTTAGCCGCAGCACAGATGGGGCAGTGATTTTCTACGAGTAAAAATCCCCCTGCTTCATGTGGCAAAATTTCTGCCATATAGCCTTCTTGGGTGCGGATTTCGGCAAGAGCTTTCAGTTTGGCCTTGAGCGTTTTTACTTTGTTCGTTGCTATTGTGTAGTTGTTTAAGGTTTCTGATTCGCGAGCAGCGATGATTTGATTCAGGCCTTTTTCACCGAAAACTTGACGTACTTGTTGCAGCATTTGTACCGTTAAATCACTATGCCGATCCGGAAAACGTGCATGTCCTGCGTCGTTAAGCTGCCATCGTCGGCACGGACGCCCTTGTTTTTCTGCGCTGTCTTCAAACGTCACCAGACCTTTTTCATGCCAGCTTTCCAAATGCTTGCGTGCGCCCATAGAACTGAGTTCTAGTTGTTCGGCAAGCTCTTGTGCGGTTTGCGCGCCACGGGTTTTGAGCAGGAATAAAATACGCTCTGCCGTATTCATGCGGCTTCCATTTTTCTGCTATCGAGTTCAGCTAGTTCTCTCTGCCAATGACCGATACGCCACGCTGCCCAGGTACTCATCGCCGCACCCAAAATCAGAATCAAACGGGTATCAATCAAAGTCAGCACCGAACCAATAATCGCCATGATGATGTTCGCCAGACAAAAAGTGGTTGAGATTAAACCCATGACTGCGCCTTGACCATGATGGCCAAAACGTTCGGCGCACCAGCTTGGTAATAGTGCATTATAAAAAGCATTGGGAAAGCCAAACAGGATAATCGCGGCCAATCCTAACCAAGCGTTACCGAGTCCTACAATCGCAATAGCGGCGGCAGCAAAGTAGGCGTGAAAACGGACTCGCTCTAAGGGCATTAATTGGCTAGGGCGACCTGCAACTAAAGACGACAAGGTCATCACACCGCATAAGGCTGCCGTCATCCAAGCGATTCCTTTTGAGTGGTAGCCTGCAAATTCTACTAACCATAATGGGTAAAATTCATAAAACGCGGTGACGCCACAGGTGTAGGCTAATTGAATGATGAATAGCTGCCGCAGGCTTGGCGCGCGCAATAAATGAAACGCGTGTTTTCGGCGTGCGACTTGTAGCCAAGATGTCGTTAGGGGAGATGGTGTTTCTTGTGGTAAAGCTACGGCAATCAAAGTTGCCGCTAGTAGTAGGGCAATCACAGCGATCCAAAATGGTACGGTAATACCCCAACCTAAGGTAAGTCCAGCCAATAAAGGCCCGGCTAACCAGCCAGTATAGATGGCGCCGTTTAACCAAGACAAAGCTTGCACCCGCAGATCGCCTTCCAGACGATCCGCTAACATCGCCCGCGCCACTGGCGCATTGCCTTCCAGCAGACCAGTAATAAAACGCGCCAATATGAATAGGGGATAGGATTGTAGGATTAAAGCCCAAGCGGTAATCGCGTGACCAATCGCAGCACCAACGGCACTGCCCAATAAAATTGGGCGACGTCCAAAACGATCGGACAAGGGGCCTAGTAAAGTGGAGCCTATTAATAAACCGAGCGGGTTAATGCTGAGTGCGATGCCGAACAATAACTTTGGCGGCAATCCTAAAAAATGATTGAAATCGTTTGCGGCATCGGAGGCAAATAGCGGTGGCAAAATCGGGTAAGGGAGTGCAGCGCCTACTGTAGAAAGTAGGGCCAGCAGGCAGGCCGCAGCGATTAGTAAAGGAGTTTTCATGCGCAACTTCTATCAAAAGTAAGGCATGAGGATAGTTGAATTTGATTATTAAGTAAACATAAAAGTTTACTTAATCAGAGGCGCTTGGTGCAAAATCAATCCTTATTTTTAAAGTGTCGTGCTATCCATGCACCGATCACCGTGATGAGGCCGACTAAGGCGACTACGATCCAAAAGCCAAAATCATTCTGTCCCCAAGGGATACCGCCAACATTCATTCCCATTAGACCGGTGGTGATGTTGATGGGCAAGGCCAACACCGTAACGATTGTCAGGACAAACAACGAGCGACTATTTTGTTCACCGACATGCGCCGCAATTTCTTCTTGCAATAACTTGATACGTTCTTGTAAAGACGCCATATCACTTAGTACCACAGAGAACTCTTCGGTCGATTGGCGCAATTCGTGGACATCGCTATCTGCCATCCATGCCGGTGGTTTTTGCAGTAGACGAAACAGCGCGGCAGGCTCAGGTGCGAGTAGTCGCTGCAAACGTACCAACAAACGACGTAGCTCACCCAAGTTGGCGCGCTTTCTATTCAATCGTTCTGCTAACAAGTGATCCTCAACCTCATCGATTTTGGTGGTCGCATCTCTGACGATGCCTGTCAACACATCGGCCTGATCGCGCAGCAAATGCGTGAGCAGTTCCATCGGTGAATGAAAAATCTCGCCTGCATTGACCGCATTGCGCAAGTGATCTACCGACTTGAGTGGTTTGCGGCGAGCGCTGATCATGATGTCGCGACCCACATTGAGCCACAATGTGGCGATTTCTGAAGGGTCAAAAGTGAAGTCATGCAAGACGTCGTTGATGACGGCAATCAAATGTTGGTCCGCGTGTTCAATCCGCGTCGAACGTGAACCTTGGTGTAAGGTCTCATAGAACTCTTCGGGCGACGGGCTATTTTCGCGCAACCATCTCTCGGTTGAAGCATTCGCCAAGTTGAAGTGCAACCATAAAAAATGCGACGGCTCTAGTTGTTGTGTTCGATTGAGATATTGCAAAACATCTGTGGTGTGTAAAGCTTTGCCTGCTTCATGACCGGTGAATAGGTAACCACAAATCAGTCCTGATTGATCGGAGCCGTACTGTAAGCGGTCATTGTTCATAGCCTTCCTGTGCACTGGTATATGTGGCTATTGTAAAGGGATTCGATGATGACAATGTGACAGTTCTTGCAAATTGCCGTAATTGGTTTTTGCAAGAACTGTGGGGGACTTAAATTAAAAGTGAAATACTTGTCCAGCTTTTAGCGGAAAGCCTTGTAAGAACTCTTGTGCTGGCAAGCGCTTACCACCTGGCTTTTGCAGTTCAAGTACACGCAAGACTGATTTGCCATTATCACAGGAAATCAAAATTCCTTGTTGTCCAGACGCCTCAATGATGCCGCCGCTCGGTGATTTGCTGTCACCATTCGCTACTTCAGCACGCCAGAACTTGATTGTTGTACCGTCGATGTTGGCATGTGCTGCTGGAAAGGGATTAAACGCGCGAATCTTTCTGTCGATCTCGATCGCACTAGCGTCGAAATTAATCGCGGCTTCTTCCTTGCTAATTTTAGAGGCGTAACAGACACCGTTTTCTGGCTGTATTGTCGCCATGAGTGGTGCCGTGGCCAATTGGCGCAGGGTTTCAATGATCATTTCACCACCAATTGTAGCCAACTGGTTATGTAAACTAGCGGTGGTATCGCTTGCGCCAATCGGAACCGCACGACGCAGCAGCATTGGGCCGGTATCCAAGCCTTCTTCCATTTGCATAATCGTGATCCCTGTCTCCGCATCACCGGCTTCGATCGCGCGGTGGATGGGCGCTGCACCTCGCCAGCGCGGTAGTAGGGAGCCATGAATATTGATGCAGCCTAAGCGTGGAATGGTCAGGCAAGACAACGGCAAAATCAATCCATACGCAGCGACAACCATGATGTCATGAGGTGTATTGCGAAGTCGCTCATGCGCTTCTTGTGCAATTTCAGAATATTTACCATCAAGCCGCAGAGAGACTGGCTGGGCGACCGGAATTTGATGCGCCAGCGCCAACTGCTTGACTGCTGACGCCTGCAGTTGCATGCCGCGTCCCGCTGGTCGATCTGGTTGTGTCAGCACCAAAGGCACTTCAAAGCCAGCATCAATGATGGCTTTCAGCGCGGTAGCGGCAAATTCAGGCGTGCCAGCGAAAATCACTTTCATCGACGGCCAGCCTTTTTGTTCATGTCGCGTTCTTCTTTCAGCATTTTGGTTTTGATGCGATTGCGCTTGAGTGGCGACAAATATTCGACGAAGACTTTGCCTTTTAAGTGATCCATTTCATGTTGTACACACACAGCCAACAAACCATCAGCATGCAATTCGAATGGATTGCCGTCGAGATCTAAGGCGCGCACTTTCACTTCAGCTGGTCGTTCGACGCCATCGTAAATGCCGGGCACTGACAAGCAACCTTCATCGTACACTTTGCGGTCTTCACTTTCCCAAATAATTTCAGGATTGATGAAAACCTGTAATTGGGAATTATCTTCTGATGTGTCAATAACAACTAGTTGTTCATGCACATCAACTTGCGAAGCAGCTAAGCCAACGCCAGGAGCGTCGTACATGGTTTCAGCCATATCGGCAGCAAGCTGCTTTAAGCGCGCATCAAAAACTGTGACAGGCTTAGCAACTTTGTGTAAGCGGGGATCAGGATAACGGAGAATATTTAGTATCGACATAAGACAATTCACAACAAGCCAGAGGCGCTAGAGTGCGGTTTCTCTTGCTAGTTCAAGGATTTATGGGCAGAATTTGATTCACTTTGGTAAGTTTGGCAAGAGCCTGTCAGTCATTGAAATAAAATAAGTTTTATCTCAATGACAGTTCGTGGCCAGCCATTTCTTAGAATCAGCTACCTGCATCGGAAAATTTCATGAAAAAGTTTAGCACAATCGCCCTCGCTTTTGCCTTTCCTCTCGCTGTTTCTGTGCCCGCGTTTGCTCAAGAGGTCGGAGATACACAAGTGCCTGCCTTAAGTGGTAAGTGCAGATTTCTGCCAGACGCACCAGATAAGCATGTGGTTGTGAAAGGCGATACTTTGTGGGGAATCTCTGGAAAATTCCTGCAAAACCCATGGTGCTGGCCAGAAGTTTGGGGGATGAATAAAGAGGAAATCCGCAACCCGCATTGGATTTATCCTAAACAAATTGTGTACTTTGATCGGGCTAATGGTCGTTTGCGCTTAGCCAATCCTTTAGGGGATGGCAGCTCTGGTGTTTCTGGGATTACTAAATTGAGTCCTCAAACTCGCAGTATAAATAATGGTGGTCTTGATGCCATTTCTGCGATACCGAATAATTTAATTGAACCTTATCTGTCGCAACCTTTGATTATTGAAAAGGATGAATTTGCTAATGCACCAAGAATTGTTGCTGCCCAGGAGGGACGAGTTTTTATGGGCAAAGGCGATAAGGTTTATGTGAAGGGAGATTTGAAAAGCGGCACGTCATTTCAAGTTTTTCGTCCTGGGATCGCACTGAAAGACCCAGATACTAAAGCCGTCATCGGTTATGAAGCTGTGTATTTAGGCGCGGTGAAACTAGAAAGTACTGCTAAAACCGCCGATGGCGTGGATTCTTTTGTGGTTGTGACGTCAAAAGAAGAAATGGGGATAGGCGATCGCTTGGTGCCGATTCCTCCAACGCCAATTATTAATTATGTGCCACATGCACCACAGCAGGATCTTAAGGCGCGGGTGGTGGCGGTGTATGGCGGGGTTAACTATGCTGGTCAAAATAATATTATCAGTATCAATAAAGGTTCTAACGCTGGAATTGATGTCGGTACCGTGTTGGATTTAGGCCGCTATGGAAGAGTGGTGCCAGACATTACCAATGATAAGAAACCGATTCGCTTACCAGATGAAATTTATGGCCAATTGTTTATTTTCCGCGTCTTTAAAAATATTTCTTATGGACTGGTGATGCAAGTGACTGACGTCGTCAGTGTTGGCGATATTGTGCGCCCTCCAGAGAAGTAATTTTTGCCAGTCGAGTTCGGAGCATCGCTTGAGTGCTACAGAGGATGAACAAGACAGGCGCGAATGGTTGCGCTTGTCTCTGACCAAGGGAATTGGAAATGAGACCGCGCGTAAACTTTTGAATATATTTGGGTTGCCAACGCAAATTTTTCAAACAGAATATACCGCCTTGCTCGAACATCTGCCCGTGAAAGTTGCGCGCGCCCTAATGCAAGCGCCTGATACTGAGCTGATAGCACAAATTGAGCGCACTGAAGAATGGTTGCAGCAATCTGGTAATTTTTTATTGAACTTGGCGGATCCTCGGTTTCCCAAAAATTTGCTCGCAATTCCAGATCCGCCGCTCCTGTTGTACGCTAAAGGTCACTTAGCGCTTTTATCAATGCCGACCATAGCGGTAGTTGGTAGCCGTAATGCGACCGCACAGGGCGTTTTGAATGCGGAGAAATTTTCTGAATGTTTAAGCCAAGGGGGCTTATGCATTAGTTCTGGTTTAGCGGCAGGTATCGATACAGCTGCACACGTCGGTGCCTTACGCGGGATTGGTTCCACCATCGCGGTGATTGGTACGGGAGCCGATATTGTGTATCCAGCAAGGAATCGGCAATTGGCGCATCAGATAGCAGAAAACGGTTGTCTTTTGAGTGAGTACCCTTTGGGAATGCCAGCAATTGCCGCTAACTTCCCGAGACGAAATCGAATTATTTCTGGCTTGGCTCAGGGCGTATTGGTGGTCGAAGCCGCAGCGCAATCTGGTTCTTTAATTACAGCAAGAATGGCGGCGGAACAGGGGCGTGATGTGTTTGCGATACCCGGGTCGATTCATTCGCCATTGGCGAAAGGCTGTCATCAATTGATTAAGCAAGGCGCTAAATTAGTCGAGTCGGCGCAAGATATCCTGGATGAAATTAATTTCACTTCGATATCGATAAATCAATCTTTGCCCGATGAAGAGACCACAATCGATGCGTCTAGTCATAAGCTGCTGACAATTATGGGGTATGATCCCGTCCACATTGATATGCTGGCGTTGCGTAGCGGCGATAATGTGATGGAATTGTCTGCACAATTATTAAATTTAGAGTTGCAGGGACATATTGAGACTTTGCCAAATGGACAGATTCAACGCTTGGTGGCGAATTAAACCAATTGAAAATGGATGCTCAGTGTCTCTGATCATTACCAATGACGAATGAAGTTTATGTTTGATATTTTAGTTTATCTTTACGAAACCTATTACCGACCGGATACTTGTCCTGATTCGATCGCTTTGGCAAAAAAGTTATCTGCTGTTGGTTTTGATGACGATGAAATTATTGCTGCGCTTGATTGGTTAAGGGGACTGGCAGATACCACCAATCATCTTGCCGCAGTGAATCTGGATACGCCTTTAAGTTCCTCTTCATTACTAGAAAGTACGGGCTTTCGGATCTATACCGAAGAAGAAAACGCGTTGCTTGGTAGTGAAGCCATTGGTTATCTACATTTTTTGCAAGACACAAAAATGTTGGATTCTCAACAACGAGAAATTGTTATTGAGCGCGCCATGGCTGTTGATGAATCACCTTTGTCTTTGGCGAAATTCAAAGTCATTGTCTTAATGATACTTTGGAGCCAAGGCCGTGAGTCGGACATGCTCATGTTTGATGAGCTATTGCTAGGCGACAATGAGGAAGATCCTCGTTTCTTGCAGTAAGTTTTAACAAGATTTATTCTTTATTTGTGGCAAATATCGTGCTTCTATTGCCGTAGTTGATTCATTCCGTTTATTATTCCCCGCTGATATATAGCATTCCTCTTGCTTGCAGTGACAAGAATGGCGCTAATACCAGTTCCAAGTTGTAATCAATCGCATAACAAAATTATAAAAAATTAAGCCCAATATGACTAAAACCCTCATCATCGCCGAGAAGCCCTCGGTTGCGAATGACATCGCAAAGACCTTGGGTGGGTTCACCAAACACGACGATTATTTTGAATCCGAAGAATATGTATTGTCTTCGGCGGTCGGTCATTTATTGGAAATTGCAGTTCCTGAGGAATATGATGTGAAGCGTGGAAAGTGGACTTTTGCCCATTTGCCAATGATTCCACCACATTTCGCCTTGAATCCTATCGCCAAGACCGAGTCGCGCCTCAAAGTTTTAAATAAATTAATTAAACGTAAAGATGTATCCGCCTTAATTAACGCATGTGACGCGGGCCGCGAAGGTGAGTTAATTTTCCGTTTGATTGCACAACATGCTAAGGCGAAGCAGCCAGTAAAGCGCCTGTGGTTGCAATCGATGACGGCGGATGCGATTCGAAATGGATTTAAAAAATTACGTAGTGATGAAGAGATGTTGCCATTGGCGGATGCGGCACGCTGTCGCTCAGAAGCTGATTGGTTAATCGGCATCAATGGCACCCGTGCTATGACTGCTTTCAACTCGAAAGAAGGTGGTTTTTATCTGACCACAGTTGGGCGTGTACAAACGCCGACGCTTTCTATTGTGGTGGAGCGCGAAGAAAAAATTAAGAATTTTGTTTCAAGAGATTTCTGGGAAGTACGCGCCGAATTTGTGTGTGCTGCCGGTATTTATGAAGGTCGTTGGTTAGATCACCAGTTTAAAAAAGACGAAACAGATCCAGAAAGAAAGGCCGAGCGTCTGTGGAGTAAAGCCGCGGCTGAATCTGTAGTAGCTGCTTGTCGTACTAAGCAAGGTACAGTCACCGAAGAGTCTAAACCTGCTACGCAAATGGCTCCAGCCTTGTTCGACTTGACAAGTTTGCAGCGTGAAGCCAACTCTAAATTTGGTTTCTCTGCGAAAAATACTTTGGGTCTGGCTCAAGCCTTATATGAAAAGCATAAAGTCTTAACTTACCCGCGTACTGATTCACGTCATTTGCCAGAAGACTATCTGCCAACAGTAAAGGAAACTTTCAGCAAAATTAGCGAAATCAATAATTTTCAACAATTTGCTGCGAAGATTTTAAAAAATGGCTGGGTAAAACCAAATAAGCGTATTTTTGACAATGCCAAAATCAGTGATCACTTTGCAATTATCCCAACGGGTCATTTGCCAAAAAATTTGTCTGAGCCAGAACAAAAATTGTATGACTTGGTGACACGTCGCTTTATGGCGGTGTTTTTCCCAGCTGCAGAATATCAAGTGACGACCCGGTTCACGGAAGTCTCAGGACATCAGTTTAAGACCGAAGGCAAGGTCATGACCAACCCAGGCTGGTTAGCGATCTATGGCAAAGAGGCGCAAGATGAAACGGATCCTGAAAACAAAGGGAATCTGGTTGCAGTCGCTAAAGGCGAAAAAGTAAAGACTGAAAAAATTACAGCAAATGGCTTGGTGACTAAACCGCCTGCGCGTTATTCTGAAGCGACTTTGTTATCGGCGATGGAAGGAGCCGGTAAGTTGATTGATGATGAAGAATTGCGTGAGGCTATGTCCGGTAAGGGTTTGGGTACCCCAGCGACGCGAGCCGCTATCATTGAAGGATTGTTATACGAGAAATATTTGTTGCGCGAAGGCCGTGAATTAATCCCGACGGCAAAAGCTTTTCAGCTAATGACTTTGTTACGTGGCTTGGGTGTCGATGAACTCACGTCCCCCGAGCTGACTGGCGAATGGGAAAACAAGTTAGCGCAAATGGAGCGAGGGAAAATCACACGGGATGAATTTATGCGCGAAATCGCGCAGATGACACAGATCATTGTTAAGCGCGCCAAAGAGTTTAACAACGATACGATTCCTGGCGACTATGCGACCTTGCACACACCTTGCCCCAATTGTGGTGGCGTGGTGAAGGAAAATTACCGTCGTTTTGCCTGTACGCAGTGTGAATTCTCGATGAGCAAAACACCGGGTAGCCGACAGTTTGAAGTTGCAGAAGTTGAAGAGCTTCTGCAGAAACGTGAGATTGGGCCGTTGCAGGGCTTCCGTTCTAAAATGGGGCGACCTTTTGCGGCCATTTTGAAGATCGTTCGGGACGAAGAGATCAAGAATCTCAAACTGGAATTTGATTTTGGACAAAATCAGGATGAGGGTGAAGAAGGCGAGGATCATGATTTCTCTCAAGCCGAGCCTTTGGGAGCATGCCCAAAATGTGCCAGCCAGGTATATGAATTGGGTTTGGCCTATGTATGTGAGAAAAGCGTTGCAAAGCCAAAAACCTGTGATTTCAGAAGCGGTCGGATTATTTTGCAACAAGAAATCTTGCCTGAACAAATGCGTAAGTTACTGGTTGAAGGTAAAACAGACTTGTTGCCAGGGTTTATTTCACAGCGTACCCGTAGACCGTTTAAGGCGTTTTTAGTGCGTGGTAAAGACGGCAAAACTAGCTTTGAATTCGAAGAACGTAAGGTGAAAGCGCCAGCGAAATCGGCAGCCAAAGCAAAAACCGTAGTCGATGACGATGTGCCGGCGAAAAAAACGGTAACAAGAAAGAAAAAAGCTAGCTAATATTTGAATCACGACTTGGCTTATTGATGGAGGCTGCTTGACTAAAGGAAGTGTTGATCAGAGCGTATTGTTGACCAACGCTCGCGTCGAATTCATGCGTAGTTTTACAGAAGCGATGCAGCGCACTATCCCGCGCTGCATCGAAGACTGTTTTGTGAAGGCCGATGATACTTATTCTTCGCTTGAGCAGGGGCGCTTGTTGGATGCTCGAACTGTCTTAGTGGAGCGAGGTACTCGTATCGTTGAACAAATGACTGATGGTATGGAACATTTGTTAGCACGGAGTTTTAAAACAACCTATAGCACCTATCGGCCAAGTGCTAATTTCAACACGGAGAGTTTGACCCTGATTGACCCGACTGCATTTGAGGGTGGGTTGCGCCTAGAGGAAATCACCAATCAATTTCGTAGCGAGGCCGAAGATCAAATACGCGACCTTAATATTCGGATTGCTTTGATTTTTGAGCAAGAAACGACAAACGAACGTGAAAACCCGTTTCGTCCCTATCTATTTTCTCGCTGTATTTCAAGTACCGTTGACGAGTTGAATGTTAATCCTGTTTTGGTTGATATCTTAGTTGAGCGAATTTCGAATAATTTCTTGTCTTTTGTTCCGACTATTTATGCTGCGGTAAATAACTATTTGGCACAAAACGGCATCGCCGCGCAGTTGCAACTGAAGATACGAAAGTCTCCAACCGTTTCGAATACCAGTCAGAGCAATGTCATTTCTGAGGAGGCTACAGATAGTCGCGAGGAAATAATCAACTCTGCTAATACGCAAATGCCCATGGTTTCTACACAAAACCAAAAGCGTGGCGGTCAGATTGAACAATTTTTTAATAACGCGATGAATCGCGCTGCAAATTTAGTGGGCGCCCCTAGAGTCTCGCAGATGCCCCTAGGCCCGTCATTACATATTGGAACTGATGATGTTGGCATTCAAGCAAAGCTTTCCGATTCCCACCAATTAGCAGCTAGCAATGTTTCAAATAGCCCGTTCTCTTGGCTGAACAGTGGAGAGGTCGTCAGTGATGCAATTCGAAATTTTTTTGGAGGCAGTTCGGCTACTGGCGTTGAGAATTCAAATCCCAGCCTACATATCGAAGGTGAGACCGGCGCCGTTTCCGCAACTCACGCCGATGCTGATTCGGCAAATGGATATTCCTCACATGGTCATTTGACCAATTCTATTCCTACGTTTCAAAGAGCATACACGCCAACTGGCGAAAACATGTTTGATGAACGTGGGGGCTTGCGAAATCTGATCTTGGAGCAAAGGAAGGCGCTTAATGAGCTAACTTCCAGCACCAATGAGCAAATGACGATCGATATCGTCGCGATGCTATTTGAGTTTATTTTAAGAGATACAGAAGTTCCAGCAGAAATCCGTGCCCAGTTGGGACGCCTTCAATTTTTGGTACTGAAGCTGGCTTTAAAAGATTCGACACTGCTGACACAAAAAGGTCACCCAGCGCGCTTATTAGTCAATCGGATCGGCTCAATCTCCTTAGGCTTGAAACAAATCGATCCAAGTGGCGTTGAAATCACCAAAGAAATTTGCCGTATCGTTGAAACTTTGCTGCAAGACGAAAGTGAGAATCCACAGATTTTCACGCGTATGCTTGATGAGTTTGATGCATTCATAGCGCATGAATTGCGAGCGGGTAATGCCGGCACTGAAAACGCAATCGAAGTCGCGGAGCAGGTCGGAAACCGCACACTGCGTTTTGCGCACACCTCGGCGCAATTGCATGAGGCACTAATAGGGTTGACGATAGACCCCTACCTGCAGAATTTTTTTGAGACGGTCTGGGTGTATGCCTTAGAGTTGGCCGATCGAGAAGATGTAAAGCGGGCAAATCGCTTGCGTCTATTAGTTCCTGACTTGCTTTGGAGTATTACGCCCAAAGCGCATGAGGAAGAACGCATTCAACTTTTGGCACTTCTTCCGCTGATAGTAAGCACCCTTAAAGAGGGCTTAGCGACTATCGATTGTGATCCAGTGGTGCAAGAAAGCTTAATGAATTGGCTGGTGATCGCCCATACCAAGTCTATGCGTTTGCATCACGCCACTGTAGATCAGAAACAAGTATCTTTGTCCGCAATCCATCATCATTTCAATAACTTCTTTATTGAGCCAGATTTGGAGAATTTTGCTGCATTAACGAATCACGAACCTTCTGAGGTGACGAAATTTCTCGACGCCGCTATCAAGGAATTGGATTTGAAAGTCCAGCTATTGGATCAAGTGTATATTCAAGAGCTACCGAAGGAAGGTTTAGATAGTGAAAATAACACAAAGCTAAATGCGGTCGATTTGGTCATGGAGCAACTGAAAATAGGTGTTTTAGTTGAAATTAATTTGGGTGGAGAGCCTAGTCAAGGTAAGTTAAATTGGATCGATCCGGCACTGACGAATTTAATTTTAACAATGGAAGGACAGGAGCAACCATCAATGTTAAGTGTTCGAATGTTCCGGCGCATGATTGCTCATGGACGAGTTAAGTTTTTAGAGACAGAGCCATTATTCGAAAGAGCAGTACAGTCATTATTAAAGTCTGCAGACATTGTGGGGGATGCCTCAAGCTAGCTAAGAAATTCGTATTCATAAATAAAAAGCCATCTCCCAAATAAGCTTGCGAGATGGCTTTTGTTTTGCTATAGTTCGCCTCCCGCAGAAATGCGGGTGTGAAATAAGAAATGCAAGTAGCTGGTCGTTGAGTTCCTGATGTTTGAATTGAGGTTGAATAAACTAAAATTTAAACGGTAGTAAAAACAGGGGGTTGACGGAAATA
>JAYVHZ010000375.1:0-7058 GCA_043770645.1 Undibacterium sp.
GCCTTCAACATCTTGTTCTCAAAACTTTGGGCTTCTAACACGGCACGCGCCACGTCATAGAATGAAATCACACCCATTAAGGTCTTCGCATCCATCACAGGCAAATAACGAGAGTGTTTTTCAAGCATCATGCGCCGCACTTCATTGACCTCAGTTTCAGGTGTCACTGTCATTGGATGATCGTCCATGCATTTGCGCACAGTGCCTTCACCTAATGAACCGCCATTTTTATGAACTGCACGGATCACTTCACGAAATGTCAGCATGCCGACTAAATCACCAAACTCCATGACGATCAAAGAGCCTATGTCTTTTTCTTCCATGAAGCTGACCGCTTCTTTCATCGACGTATCAGGCGTAATCGTAAAAAGAATATTTCCTTTCACTTGCAGAATTTCTGAAACCTTCATTGCATTCCTCCGATCTGATATGCCCTTAAGAAGAGCTGCCTACCAACACTTTGCAATGACCACAACAGTCTTTGCTTTCTTTCATCTAATGTATCGTAAGCATTCGGAAAAATCTAGTGATTCAGAACAAGTATTTTTGATTTTGCACATTATCTACGAAGCGAAATAGCAAACTCACATCAAGTCTTTTCAAAAGCATGCCAAGTGAGTAGGATGTCGGCATCCAATTAGGGAGAATACCAGTTTATGAGCGGTCCAAAATACCCAGGCTTTGACACTTTGTCATTGCACGCCGGCGCCGTAGCCGATCCTGCTACCGGTGCGCGAGCGACTCCGATTTACTTTACGTCCTCATTTGAATTTAAGGATTCCGATCATGCGGCTTCTTTATTCAATATGGAACGCGCAGGTCATGTCTATAGTCGCATCACGAATCCAACTAACGCCGTTTTAGAAGAACGCATGGCCGCATTAGAAGGCGGTGTTGCTGGCATCGCTGTAGCCAGTGGACAAGCGGCATTGCATCTCGGCTTATCTACAATCGCTGGTGCTGGCTCACACATCGTCGCATCGCGGGCGCTATATGGTGGATCGCATAATTTATTGTCCTACACCATGAAACGATTCGGGATCGAGACTACATTCGTCGATCCTCGTGATCTAGATGCTTGGCGCAATGCAATACGTCCGAATACAAAAGTGTTGTTCGGTGAAACCTTAGGCAACCCGGGGCTAGATGTATTCAATATCCCTGCCATCGCCGCAATCGCGCATGAGAATTATCTCCCCTTAATGCTTGATTCCACCTTTACCACGCCTTACTTGTTACGTCCATTTGAACATGGCGCGGACTTGGTCTTTCACTCTGCCACCAAATTTTTGTGTGGCCACGGTACGGCAATTGGTGGCGTCTTGGTTGACGGCGGCACCTTTGACTGGCAGGCAGCGTATGAAAAAACTGGACGCTTCGCCGAGCTTTGCGAACCTTATGAAGGTTTTCACGGCATGGTGTTTAGTGAAGAATCCACGGTTGGTGCATTCTCATTACGTGCACGACGTGAAGGCTTGCGCGACTTCGGTGCCTGCATGAGTCCTCATAATGCCTTCGCGATTTTGCAAGGGATAGAAACCTTGGGATTACGTATGGATAGACACGTCGCCAACGCACGTAAGGTAGTTGAATTCTTATCTTCACATGCTGCTGTGGAGTCAATCGCCTTTCCAGAACTGGAATCGCATCCCGATTATGAGCTCGCCAAAACTTTGCTCCCCAAAGGCTGTGGCTCCGTCTTTTCCTTCAACATTAAAGGTGACCGCGCCGCGGGACAACGATTCGTCGAATCATTGAAAGTCTTTTCTCATCTTGCCAATGTCGGCGACGCAAAATCCTTGGTAATTCATCCCGCTTCCACGACACATTTCCGCGTACCTGCCGAACAATTAGCCGCATCCGGCATTCGCGAGGGGACGATCCGTCTTTCGGTTGGCTTAGAAGATGTTGATGATTTGATCGAAGATCTGGCACGTGGTTTGAAAATGGCTCAGAAAGGTAAATGAGATGCACCTCACGATACAGAATAAAGAAGTCTATGCGTACACAGGTGGCAAAGCTTTCAATCCCAATTTGCCTACCATCATCTTGATTCATGGCGCGCAGAACGATCACTCAGTTTGGGCATTACAGTCGCGTTATTTAGCGCATCATGGTTTTAGTGTGTTAGCTGTGGATTTACCAGGTCACGGTCGCAGCGCTGCTCCTGCTCTAAGCAGCGTCGAAAAGCTAGCGAGTTGGCTACTAGAGTTGATAGAACTAAGTGGCGTACAACAAGCCTATCTCGCAGGTCACAGCATGGGTTCACTGATCGCGTTGGAAGCAGCCAGCATGGCAAAGGGGCGTATACAAAAACTCGCTCTACTCGGCACCGCTTTTCCAATGAAAGTGTCGGACGCCTTATTGTTTTCAGCTCAGCATGATGAACAATCAGCGATTGATATGGTGAATATTTTTTCCCACAGCAGCATGGCGCATAAACCATCATGCCCAGGACCAGGCTTCTCGGTGATGAATGGCAGCATGCGCTTGATGCAAAGAATTTCTGCCATCAATCCTGATCAAGTTTTCTTCAATGACTTCACCGCTTGCAATGCCTACTTAAACGGAGAAGAAGCAGCGAAAAAAGTGCAGTGCCCAACCCTGTTTTTATTAGCTCGGCAAGACATGATGACGCCCATCAAAGCCAGCGCCCTACTATCGAATGCGATTAGCGATGAGCAAATTCACATCATCGAAAACTGCGGGCATTCCATGATGAGTGAACAAGCCGATGCCGTGCTCGATGCTTTGTGTGCTTTTATGATGAACTAGGTTCTAATTCATTTTTCAGATTAAATTTCTCCGTCGTTCCCGCGTAGGCGGGAACCTGAAGTAGCTGCGCTACTTGAGCGAAAACAGCAACACCATTTTCGCTAGAGCCACATGGGTGGCTAGTGCGATTCACGCAACCACACGACAAAGCAAAAGGTAAGACAGCATTTGAAGCGAATATATGGTGGCGTTACAGGAAAATCTTTATCGCGGTAATTTGCAAGTCATTGGTTCGACTTCTTGACTACCGGGGGCTAATAGTTGACCCAGCATCGCTAGCGGGATTAGGTCTTACTGCCTTCCTTTTGAATGACAAATGATGCCGCGCGCCTCATACTTGGATCTGCACCAGTCATATAGAACTTCCTTCTGAATATTAAATCCGATTTCTTTACGCCTACTTTCAGTAGAATTACATTGCTTCGTCCAGCCACACAATAATTCGACCAACACTTCGTCAATAAAGCTTGCTTCCGTCAAAAAATATTTTTCAAAAAAATCAGGTTTATTAATGTACCGTACATTTGTAGATCCTAATTTTCGGTCATCATTTAAATGCGCATAAAGATATGGCTCAATAACAGCCATGTTTAAGACGATTTTATCCAATGCTATTTGTTGACGCTCTAAAGGTTGCGTCATTTCATCGAGTAATCTTTGAGTCGCCGTTTCACTAGCGACAAATTGTTTATCTGTTTCAACCACATTTCTAAAGAAAACAAAAGAAATAAGCAATATCAAGCTAAGTAAAACAACCGTAAATAAAATACTAGAACGATATTTCCTTAAAATATTCATTTATTCTCCTATTTGCTTCGAGATACATCGAACAAAACATCGTATTCATTCTTCTTACTTCACTTCTTTCGCTCGATCAATTATGCGTTCAATATTTTTCCTCTACTCATAAACGTCGGAACCGCAAAAATCGAGAATGACAAGCGAATTGCGTGGCATTTAAACAGAGTTTCTTTCAGCCGTTCAAATAACTGCAGTAGCTGATAGCAAAATTGGCTCACTCTTCCGAAGATACACTTCAAATTCATCGAGCCACGCATCAAAATCGCTTTGGTTTGGCAGGTTGGGCGATATGGTAACAGTCGGCCCCTCGCTTAAATACCTTCCATCATCTAAACAAACATCAGACGTAATTAAATACTGATCATCTCCCTTCCAAATATCAAATGACACCACTAACTCATCGCCATGTTTACTTTTGGTAAATGCCGCATACCCCTTCAACAGGTACGCGTCATTTGAACTTATCCCGACATGCTTCAACAATTCTGGATTAGCGTCGATTATGCGATCAGCAAAGCCATTCAATAATATTCGCAGGCGACTCTCAAATTTTTCCAAATCAAAAACCATAATTACGCCTACTCCTTCTTTACCGTACCAACAATTGATTCCCGCTTTCAAGGGAATGGTGATTTTCAAAATCTAGCACGCTCTAGTTTACACTGTTGAACGCTGCAAGCTGGATAAACTATTCACGATCTTCGCGATCGTTTCTTGCACCATATTTTCTACACGCGGATCAATTCCTTCGGTGTTCAACATACCGGACTCCATCTTCAATTGATGAATCGCTTCTAGGCGCAGTAAATGCAGTTTTAAAGCCTCTGAATTCAAACGTAAGTCAATGTCGAGTTCTTTTAGTTTCCTATGCAATTGCATTTCCAACTCTTGTTCCAAGCGAACCCGCGCTTGCGACATTTGGCCATCATCTGCCAGCCATACCGCTTGCTCACCCTTTGCTTGCATACTCGCTTGCAAACGTCTAGTTGCGATTTGCTCTTGTTGGGTTTGCAGTTGTTCAGCAATCTGCTCTTGTGTTGCCATCTCCATGCTATTGAGTTGCTGGTCAACATCCGTGGTCGACGTGAATTTCACCAAAATCGCTACCATTTCAATCGCAAAAAACCAGGTCAGCCACCAGATCAGTTGAAAGCGGCGATTCTTATCATCGCGTACTAGATCAGCTACCGCCGCGAAATCGGCTGCGAATCCTGATTGTGCGGCAAGAGTGATTTTTTTCTCTTGTGACTCGCTCAAGGCGGTCTCTTTTTGCTTCGCCTCACCGATGTGAGTCTGCACCTGTTTTTGTTCCGTGAGGAGTACTTTCTTTTCGGCGTTTTTCTGTTGCTTCCACTCCAGAACCTTAGTCATCACAACAGCATCGGCGGCTTGACACGGTGCTTTTGCCGCATTCAGCTTTTGATTCAAAGCATCGATCTTTGCGTCTAATAAAGCGTCGGGTGTGTTGATATTTTTTTGTGCAAGTAAAGGGCGCAATTGGCGTTGCAAGCTTAGATCTGTTTTGGCAAAAGCTTGCCAACACACTTTAGATCTTTGCCGATATGCTGCCAAATCCGGCGGATCACTGGCAAGCAGCAAATCAACTTGTTTAATCGCACCGTCCACACGCGTCGCATCATTACGCAATGCTGGCAAGCCTTCTGCCAATTGCGCAGACTGCACATTGTCAATTAAACGCGTGCGCGCCATCTCTCCGATTTTGACATCAATCTCAGCACGATTGCTTTCCACGAAGAATGGATACACCATGGTCGATGCCGACAACAACGCAAGCAATCCACGCCAACTTAAGCCGAATATTTTTTTCCACCACGCGGCATCTGCTCGGATACTAACGAGCATTTGTCGTTCTAAGCACCATTGAAATACTGCCCAAATACTACCGGCAAGAACGGCACCCCAAGCCGAGATCGTACTCATGGTTGCGAGCATGTGTCCCATGCCATAACCGGAAAAAATCGCAAAGAAAATTACCAGCGAGCCGATGCCGTAATACTTATGTCGACCTCGAACAAAACGATAGGCGCCTCGCTGATCACGCTCTTCCAAAACCTCTAAAGGCACCGCAGCGGATAACGCAAGGAAATTAAGGGCCGCACACCGCCACTGCCAGCTGTCAGGTGCAGTGGCAGACTTTACTGAAGTATGCATAGTGACCTCACATATTGCGGAATAAAACCATGAAAGGCTGGCTGACTGTTAAAGTCTCAGGTCGTGTTTTTAGCTTAACGATACCCTTACCCGTATCGTCGCGTGCAATTGAGGCGATCGCTTTCATATTGACGATAGTGGAACGATGAATTTGTTTAAAGATGTTCGCATCGAGTAATTCCAGCAATTCGCGGATAGGTTTACGTAATAAGGATTCGCCCTCCGCAGTCATCACGACGGTATATTTGTTATCTGCTTTAAAGTAAGCAACATCATCGATCATGATCAGTTTGGTTTCGCTTCCAGAGCTAGCAGTAAGCCAAACTAGGGGTTCATTTTTTGGAGCACCTTGAAATGCAGCGATACTTCGGCCGTTTCCGAGATTTAGCTGTTGCAACAAGCCCGCAACTGCGTTCAATTCTTTCGCAGCACGATTTTGCAGACGTTGCACGGTGGCAGAAAGTCGATCGTAAGTGACGGGTTTTAACAAGTAATCGACCGCACCTTTTTCAAACGCATCTATCGCATACTGATCATAAGCGGTAACAAAGACGATTTGCGTATGTGGACTATGGTCTTTCATCGCTTCAGCAATGTCGATACCAGTCAAACCCGGCATTCGAATATCCAAGAACGCAACATCCGGCTGGCTTTCGATAATCGCTTCGAGCGCACTAGCACCGTCATCACAAGCGGCTACGATTTCTAAGCTTGGCCATACTTTGCCCAGCTGCTCTAAGAGTGCTTCTCGCAACAAACTTTCATCTTCGGCGACGACACATTTAGGCATGATGTTCTCCCTGGATAAAGGTGGTAGGCACATTAATTGTGGCGGCAACACCGTTCGGGAAATTTGCCACGATACCAAAACTAGCTGTATTGCCGTAAGCGAGTCGTAAACGCTCACGCACATTGCGCAAACCGATACCGGTACCCGCACCTTCCACGCTAAAGCCGCGTCCATCATCTGCCACAGTTAATGCCACATTATTTTCATGTGCCCGCGCCAAAATCCAAATAGTGCCGCCGCCTGTTTGCGGTTCTAAACCGTGTTTGATCGCATTTTCCACTAGCGTTTGCAGCATCATGCTGGGGAATAAAACTGGCTTTAGATAATCTGGCACTTCGATTTGGACCTGCAAACGCGATCCCATCCGAATTTTCATAATATCGAGATAGGCACGTGTTCTTTCCAACTCCACGCCGATGGTTGATGGCGAGTCTTCGGTTTTTGGTAAAGAGTGGCGCAGATAAGTAATTAAATTGCCTAACATTTGATCAGCGCTTGCAGGATCAGAACGCGTCAAAAT
>JAYVHZ010000376.1:0-10441 GCA_043770645.1 Undibacterium sp.
ACTGCGGCGACATGTTCGATTGTTTATACTGAGCCAACTTCGGCAACGACCGCTCCAACATTTACAGTGACGACGACTGGTTGTTAATTTTATCTAGCGCCCAAAAAGCCCCGACGCGATCGGGGCTTTTTTGTTATTGGCAACCGTTGGTGTTTCGACTATTTCTCTGTAGTTTCTCTGTAATTTCTCTGTAAACAGAGTGCAAATCGTAAATCTGGGTTTAATACGCTTTGACTAAAGCGCGCTTTCCTGCGCGAGATAACGGTAGCTTCGCTGTTGTCTCCGGTTGAAGTGTTTTGTGTTCGTTGACACTCTTGCGGTCGTTGACACGATATGATTTCGGCGCGGCTTGGTCCTCTGTCACAAATACAGCCACTGCTTCGGTCAGCTTAAATGCCTGTTGACGCATACTTTCCGCCGCCGCTGCCGCTTGTTCCACCAATGCCGCATTCTGTTGCGTAATGTGATCCAAATGTCCTAAGGTGGTATTCACCATTTGAATACCATCACCTTGCTCGACGCTGGCATCAGTAATCGCTTGCATATTCGTGTTGAGAGCGAGTATGGATTCGACGATCTGTTGCATCGTGTTACCTGCTTGCTGCACTTGACGATTGCCAGCTTCGACTTGATTGACCGAATTGCTGATCAGGGTTTTGATTTCTTTAGCCGCATTGGCGGAACGTTGCGCCAGATTGCGCACTTCGGTTGCAACGACCGCAAAACCGCGTCCTTGTTCCCCTGCACGCGCTGCTTCTACGGCGGCATTGAGTGCCAGAATATTGGTCTGAAATGCGATGCTATCGATCACCGCGATGATGTCATTGATCTGCTTGGAGGATTGCTGTATTTCTTCCATCATCGCCGTCATTTGTGCCACCGCCGCGCCACCTTGTTTTGCAATTGCAGTGGCATTACTTGCCATCACATTCGCTTGTTGCGCGCTTTGGCTATTTTGCTTGACGGTGATGGTTAATTCTTCCATAGACGTGGCGGTTTCTTCTAGAGAGCTGGCTTGTTGTTCCGTCCGTGAAGATAGATCCGCATTACCGCTAGCAATCTCATTCGAGGAACTGGCGATTTGGTCGGTACTAATACGAATATTTTGTACCAAGCCGATTAAGACTTGCCGCATCGCTTCAAATTCGCGCAAAAGTTGGGCAACTTCATCTTTGCCTTGTGAATGACTGGCAATGCTTAAATTGCCATCACTGACTCTATGCACTGCTTGCGTCAGCAACTTGAGTTCGCGGGAAAAGGCAAGATAAAACCCCGCCAATAAATAAGCCGCCAACATAATCACGGCTGCAATGGCGAGGATCATCGCGTTGCGATTCCACACATCGTTGGCGACACGTTGTTCAAGCTTAGTTTGGATAATTTCCGCCAGACTGGTGCTGAGCGCCTGCCAGTTATCTAAAGCTTGTTGACCTGCTTTCAAATAGTCTGTGCCGTTGGTTTGATTGAGTGTGCTGAGTATCTCGTTTTTTGTGCGCTCCAAAAAGCTCAAGTGGGTTTCGACCGCATTTTGTTGCTGTTGCGTTAGGGCTTTCAAAGCAGGAAAAGCGCGAACTACCGCCTCTAATTGTGCTTGTACCTTGGGCAAATCACGCTGACTGAGCATCACATTGGCATTGATTAAGACATCCTCGTTACCCTCCATTAAACCAGTATCAATATACGGCGCACCACGCGCTGCAGTGTCTGCCAGGACATTGGTCAATTCAGGTAAAGACTTTGCATACAAGGCGATCAAATAGTACGTATCGACCTGTGGATCTAAGCTCAGATTGCTTTGATCGGCTACTGCGATGGCTAATTTTTGTAATTGTTGAAGCAATGCGCTGTGCGCGAGATAGCTTTCTTTTGACTTGCTTTGTTCGAGTGATTGCTTGATTTGCGCCCAACTGGTCAGAACCAGCTTGAAATCATCAGCTACCGCCATTGCAGTTTGCTGTTGCAGAGCTTGTAATTGCTGATAGCCTTCATCGATTTGTTCGGTTAATTGGCTAGCGGCTTGTTTTGCATTGACATTGCCAGCTAAGGCGAGATGACGCAGAGCACGGTGCTGTTGGAGTTGCAATGTCAGCGTTTGCAGTTTTCGCAAATGTTGCAAGCCTAGCTGTTCTGTTCTGCTTAAATCGATCGCTTTATTGAGCTCTTGCACGAACAAGCCAGACACTAATAGAGCAGGGATCGCGAACAGGCAGGCTACGATGAGAAACTTTGGCAATAAGCGCAGCTTGCGCATAATGGAAATTGCCGGCGTCAAGAAGAATGTCATACGTACTCCGCGATAAAGTTGGCTGTTGGAAACAAAACCAAAATCTCACTGTACGTAGCGTATGTGACAGCTTAATGACAAATAGGGGTGTTTGAGAGGCGAATCCCATCAGGATTTAACCCCACCAGTCGCTCATTCCAAATGACAAGCCACCACACTGGCCCCCATCAAATCAGCTTGCAAATGTAAAGCTTGCAATATCTTTTGTCGACTAGCTGTATCGCGTGGCAGTGCCAGTTTTAGATGCAAATAGGCGTAATCCTGCGCTTCGCTAGGTTTTGCTTGATCAATATTGGTCAGGAGCTTGGTCTGGATTGGCGTCTCCAATAATCCTTGCTTCTGCATCTCAGCGATGACGGCTGCGAACGGTATAGTGATGCAATCGTGCGGCTCCAACCAACGTTTAGCACCATTGCTGATAGCGACGATACCACCGGTTAGCTCAACAGCCGTCTCAGAAATTTTCTCATAATGAAACGCTTCCCAATCGGCCAAACCGCGTTGGCGTTTTGCAATCTCGGCCATGATTTGTGCAACTTGTCCACCGTGTGCCACCATGCCAACTGGCAGCATTTCTGAAAAATCGATCATTGCGCTATCTCCTAAGTATCCACTGTGGGGCGGGCCAAAATTTTCCTCAGATAAATATTTACCTAAAAAATCGACCGAATTGCCAGAAACTGTGCGAATTCTAAGTGGAATTACGAAATCACAGGTAAAATTCGAATCGCTTTTTATTGCTAAATTCACCCACAGCGGCAACCACCGCTTTAATAAATATAGAAAATCATAAAGGAAGACCACGATGTTGATTAAATCTCGTTTCATGATCGGTAGTGCAGTAGCAGTTTTGGCATTGTCCGCTTGTAATAAGCCAGCAGACAAAGCAGCAGACCCAACACAAAGTGTGATCGCCGCCACGGTCAACGGCAAACCGATCAGCAAAAAACAAGTTGATATGATCATGAAGCAGCAAGCCGCACAAGGTATGCCAGACAATCCAGAAATGCGCAAAATGGTGATCGACAATTTGGCGATGGCCTCTTTAGTCGCACAAGAAGCGGTCAAAAAAGGTTTAGACAAGTCTGGCGATGTAGCCGACCAACTCGAAATGATGAAGACCAATGTCTTGGCACAAGGTTTTGTCGATGACTACTTAAAAAATAATGCCGTAACTGATGCTGATTACGCAGCAGAATACGCAAAAGTCAAAGAATCGACTGCCGGCAATGAATACTCTGCTCGCCATATTCTGGTAGAAAAAGAAGCCGATGCAAAAGCGATCATCGCCAAATTACAAAAAGACGTGAAACAATTCGCCGCTTTAGCAAAAGCGCAATCGAAAGATCCTGGCTCTAAAGACAAAGGCGGCGAATTGGGTTGGTTTGACCCACGCGGCATGGTGCCAGAATTCGGCGCGGCGGTCGCTAAATTAGAAAAAGGCAAATTCACAGAAGAACCAGTCAAATCTCAATACGGCTACCACGTCATCGTGTTAGATGACAGCCGTGCCAAAGAAGCCCCAACTTTAGAACAAGTTAAGCCACGTTTGACACAACAAATCCAACAACAAAACCTGAAGAAATTCTTGGATGGTTTGAAAGAAAAAGCGAAGATCGAGATCACAGGCGAAAAAGCAGCTTCTGCCTCTGCCTCTGCATCAGCGTCCGCTGCAGCATCTGCACCAGCGGCAGCAGCACCAGCAGCTAGTAAGTAATTCGGTAGTAGTTTTGCCGCACAAAAAAACCGCCTTCGTGGCGGTTTTTTTGTGACCAAAATAATTTCAGACAATCACGCTGAGACTCATTTCGCGTTATGTATCTTGGTCAATTAAAAGATAAACAGAGCATCGTAGCGAACCTCGATCGATCTCGTATTGCTCAAAGTCATATCGACTCGAAAAAACAGGTAATCGAATTCACGAGGAAACAAAAAAGCGACACACTCAACTTACTCTTCCAAATGTTGCCGAAGTTAAATTGCACAAGGCTACAATGCTGTCTAAAGAAAAAATCAATTCAATCTATGCAGATTTCAGAAAAAACAAATCAGGCTTCGATACCGACTATGCAGCCACGCGCGGTGGGCGAAAATGCGCAGCTTATGCGTATTTTGGCACGCATTGGTTGGGCGACCTTGATTCTATTGATATTGTTCGGCGTCGGTGTCTCTGGTTTTTATCTCATTAGTGGTAAGACGAGTTGGGAAAACGCGATCTACATGACATTGATCACGATCTCCACCGTTGGGTATGGCGAAGGGGTGCCACTGAATACGTTTGGCGCTAAAGTATTTGCTGGGCTGATGAGTATTTCAGGCTTGGGCGTGCTGACTTTTCTTTTTACCAGCTTAACCGTATTTTTTCTTGAAAAAGATTTGGATTATTCCTTGCGGAGACGTCGAATGGAAAAACGTATCAAAAAATTGCGCCAGCATTTTATCGTTTGCGGCTTTGGACGTGTCGGTCGCAATGTCGCGCAGGAATTGCAAAACACTGGCCGCCAGTTTGTCGCCATTGATCCTGACCAAGCTAACTTCGACGATTTCTTAGATAAGTTCCCTAATCTACTTTACTTGCACGGCGACGCCTCTGACGATGATCTATTGTGCGGTGCTGACATCATGGATGCGCGCGGTTTATTCGCCGTCACTGGCGATGATTCGCGTAACCTGATGATCATCATCACTGCCAAGCAGCTCAACCCTCAATTGCGTATCGTGGCGCGGTCGCATGAATTACGGAATGTGGAAAAAATGCGCAAGGCTGGCGCGGATGAAATCATCTGCCCCGACTTTACTGGCGGCATGCGAATGGCATCCGCGATGGTACGCCCGCATGTTGTGAGCTTTCTTGATGAAATGCTCAAGTCAGAAAAAAATCTGCGGGTCGAGGAGGTATCAACGCCGCATAATTTCCCAGCAACGCCCATGGGCAATCTGCGACTGCGTAGTGCCGACTATATTCTGATCGCTGTGCGTGCTGACGGTGATTGGACTTTTAATCCTGATGATCAATATCTGCTACGCGCTGGTGATGTGATTGTGGCGATGACTAGCACAGAAGGGCGGGCAGAGATTGAAAGCCATTTGTTGGAAATGACGCGATCATAGTGCTCCTTATCTCGGTCTACAAAAAACGCATAAGCAAATCGCCACTGTGTCTTTCAGTTCGACAGACTTCGGTGTTAAGGTGATCGCTCTTTACATGATCATTGATCCCGCTAAGCATGTGCCAACTACTAGGAATGAATTGCAATACCCCGACCGATATCGTGTTTAGTTTCACGGGCTTTGCCACGCGCGGCGGACGTACTGACGAACATAAAGATGGCTGGGGCATTGCGTTTTTTGAAGGCAAAGGCGTGCGCCATTTTGTCGATCATCAGGCCGCGATTGATTCACCGATTGCCGAATTGATCAAACGCGTGCCGATCAAATCCACCAATGTCATCGCCCACATTCGCAAAGCCACGCAAGGCGTGATTGCTTTAGAAAACTGCCACCCCTTTGTACGCGAAGCCTGGGGCACTAATTGGGTGTTCGCGCACAACGGTGATCTAAAAGATTTCAACCCCCAACTCGATGGTAGCTACCTACCAATAGGCAGCACCGACAGCGAACGCGCGTTCTGCTACCTAATGCAAAGCCTACGCGCACGCTTCGGTGCCCAGCTACCAGAGCTCACAGCCTTGCGTGAATTCCTAAGCGAGATCTGCTGTGAGATCGCCAGCCACGGCACCTTCAACATGATGCTCTCCAACGGCAAAGCCCTATTCGCGCATTGCTCCACCAAACTCCACTACATAGAACGCCAACACCCATTCAATACCGCAGCATTATCCGACGAAGACGTCTCAGTCGATTTCTCCGCGGTCACCACCCCACAAGACCGAGTCGCTGTGATTGTGACCGAGCCACTGACGACTAATGAGCAGTGGACAGCTTTGCAGGTTGGTGAGTTAAAGGTGTTTGTTGATGGGCGGGTGCTTGGCTAGCTGTGTATTTTCATTAAATAAGCCACCGATTTGCATAACAAACCTGCCACCTGTTTGCATTTAAAGCGACCGGCGAATTGCATTTCAAAACAGCCACAAATTTTCATTCAAATTGAAGATGACGCCTGATGGGCAACTGCAGACTGAAACCGGCCAATCGAGTTTTGCCGCCCATCGGCAACTGCCCATAGCAGACGTTGACGCGCGCAATTAAAGACCACATGAGTTCGGCAGATTGACTGTGACTGCCTCTAGTCAATCTTAGCAGGCACAGAGATGTCGCAAACGCTGAAATCTGCTCCTTTCTTCCGACGAATTTTTTCAATTAAAGTGCTTAAAGCTTTGCCGGCCATAACGCTGACGTTGGGCCGCACGGTCGCAGGCAGATCCGAGAGCAAACGCACCGTTCGCATAACGTCGGGGTTGGCGGGAGGTTCGCCCAATTTTAGCGCCTTTAGAACGTCCATTCCAACGACCACACGTCCTACCACGGTGTATTCATGGTCCATGTCGCGGGCCGCGTCGAGCACGAAATAGAACTCGCTATTTGCCGAGTCTAAAGCCTTGTCTCGCCCCATCGCCATGGCGCCTGCGCAGTGCGTGCCCCAGGCAGGCGAAGTTTGCTGGCCCGCAGAAAAAGGTAAGGATTGAAACGGCACGCTGCCGATAAAACCACTAACGGCGTCGCTAGCCTTGCTGGCCCAAGCCACCGCGGCCTTGCGCTCATGTTTGAAAGTCATCTCCGGTGCAAGATTGGGGTAGACCGACTTGCCATTATCTTTATTATCTGGATTGCCGGTCTGTGCGACGAAGTTCTCGATTACACGATGGAATTGCAAGCCGTCATAGACCTTCTCGCGCGCCAACAGTTTCACGCGTTCAACGGCTTTAGGTGCCATCTCCGGCCGCATTTCGACAATCAAGCGGCCTTTGGTGGTGTCGATCACGAGCGTATTTTCGGAATCAAGCGCACGCCAGTTTTGCTGGGCGTGGCACAGAGGACTCATGCAGAGCGCAATGAACCAAACAGGGTTTCGGAATATTTTCAAGGAACACTCTCTCATGTAGGCAAATAAAAAGGCCGGCCGCAAGACAACCTCTGAAAGTCCGCTGTTGGCCGATTTTAGACGATCATTGCAAAAATTTCACTGGCTGTTAATGCCCCAAACCAGCCTGTCACAATTCCGATAAACAGCCACTCTACCGCGTTTTACTTTATGAAGTAACTTTGGGTTGAAAAGAGTGGCTACCTTAAGATGCCAAAGCATGGCTAGTTTAATGTGCAAACAGGTGGCAGGTTTGCCATGCAGATCGGTGGCTTATTTGATGCAAATAAACAGCTAGCTAGAATCTTTGCAAGTCAGATGACATTTCTTGTTCTGTGATTTGCACTTTTTCTTGATTTCTTGAATCTTGGTTTGATGCGACATGAGCCCCGTCGTTTAGTGTTTATGCGAGTTCTGAGATTGTTGAAACAAATTGTCTAGGTTTAATTCCCAAGTTAATATTCATTTTTTAAGTTAAATTGAAGCTATGCATCATGAAATTTAGAGTAGCGACGACATCAGGTGGTGAGGTAATTTTCGAAGGTCATTCGAAAACAGATCTACCCATTTACTACGGTGCTACGCAGGAAACAGGTTTGTGGCGGATTTGTATTCCTAAATTTGAAGATTTCTTGGTGTCGGAGCTTGCAAACTTATCCTTCGGAAGTTCCATAGAAGAGTTTGTTTTTGGTTTAGAGATTGCAGAGCTTGAGGAGTGGGAGCTGTGGTTCAAAGACACTCGTGATTTTATGTCCTATCGTCCGAAAACTAAGCAACTTATTTCTGTAGGACAGATTGAATGGAAAGACGTAAAGGACATGTCGATTGAAGAACAGTTGATTAAGTTAAATACTGCATTAATTGTTGCGGTGGAGCGCATTGAAAATGCTAAAAGAAAGCCGAAAGATTTTGATTGTCAAAGTTTCGCTGCTACGATCAAAAGCATTTTGCCGCGTTGTAGATCAGAAATAGTGGCTGTCTAATGCATCATAAATCGTTCGAGAAGTGTACGCGAATTAGCCTTTTTTCGAATTTACGTTCCGAGGCGCGCGTCTTGCAACTCAATCGTTATGTTTCATGATCCTTCGGCTATGCTGAATCCAACTAATTCTACGATCGCCGCATATTACCTTTACGGCCTTGAAGCGGGCATTGTGACTCTTCAGCAAGCAAAGGATTGGGCATTCTCAGTTGTTGAATCTATGGATAGCCCACCAGCCGATGTTATCGATGTCGCATTGAGCAGTGGACTGCCCGAAATGAATGAGAAATTAAATGCTATAGCAGGCGAACGCGATGTTCAGCTCGCCGGAAAATGGCTTCTCAATGCCTTGAATAGAGAATTAAGTTCTAATCCGTTAAATGTTGAACGAATCGCTAAACAAGCAATGCAAGTAACCCGTTCGACAGCATTAGGAGATGATGAGTATTATGTCTTCGATTATATCGATGATGCGCTTTCGTTGGCACAGAATGGCACATATGGATCGGTAGAAGCGTGTCGCAGTGAACTTGAAAATGCACTTTCCGCTTATCAGGAGGGCTTCAATGTTTAAACATAACATTACGCTGAACTTGGAAACTGCGTTTTTTTGCGTTTCGACGTTCGGCACTCTTTCAGTTATTCTCTCCCCAACTTACGATTGCAAAACGCAGTTCCCGGTAGCACAGCGTTGAGCGGCATGAAAAAGCTTAATCACAAATGGCTAATAGCAGCCTCGCTAGTACCTGCACTGATTTCTGGTTGGTATTTTCTAGAGGTATGGCTTGCTCCAAATGCTTGTCTCGATTTTGGTGGCAGCTTTGACTATGTGGCATGGCAATGCAGTCATACGCAAAATAATCCATATATTCACGTGCCGCTATTCCATTCGGTTTCTTTCTGGCTATTTGTACTTGGGATTGTTTTTGCGTTGTCTACATACATTGCTCTTGGGTTTTATCGCAATGCAATCCGACCTATTCACGGATCGCTAAAAGGAGTTCTATGAAAACGATAGCATCATTACTTGCACTGTTGAGCCTTTCGGGTTCTCTAGGTGCTAAAGACCTTGATTTCTGGCAGTGGTTTTTAAAGCGTCAAGAGAGAATTGAAGCGTTTAAGGAAGGGAATGATCTGGTAATCGATGAGTTACTTAATCAACTGCACAAATACAATAAGCATTTATTCTTGGAGCTGTCCGTTAATTCTGAAATCAAGGAGTTAGTCATTACTGCCGAAGGAGATACTGAGCAATTTGAAAGTGTTCGCAATCTTATTGCCAAAGCGCCGAGTTTAAAAAATTGGAAGTTTACGGCTTTCAAGCCTGCTCTGGGATTTGGTTTTGTTAATAAGTATATGGGGGTTGAATATGATCCATCGAAGCTTTGGTTTCTTCCTTTGGAAAAAACATCCGATCCCTCAGCGATTGGCATCAAAATTGGAATTCCCAATTTTGATGAAAAAACACATATTCATTCAAGAGCCGCACTTTGGATCATATTAGATACTGGACTAGGTGAATTAGTCGCAGCACAAGACATTCAATTTATGGAAACTGGAGCACTGCCTTCCGATCCAGAAAAAGAGGGCTACATTGAGCTTATCGAGCTACCAAAATATTTGGAGTGGAAAAAAAGTAAGTCAAGTAAGGCTGCATCCAAGCTATGAAACTGAAATTAATTGCTTAACAATGAAGGTCTTAAGATGAACCAAACAGAAATCAACAAGGCCGAATGGTCAAATCCCGAGAACTGGTCTGTAGGACTGTATTTCAGTAAAAAAGATAGTCGGACATGGGTTCCGAAGTCGGTTCCCTGGATGGGTTGGACACTCAACCTTGGCAAGCGGGCTGGTGCGTTTTGGATGCTAGGCTTGTTGGTCGGCCTGCCAATGTTGATCATTTTTCTGATGAGTATCATAAACAGGTAAGGCGCAATACATTGCGCCATGCTTCTTTAGCAGTCGAGTGTAAATACAGAGCAATGGCCTAACCCCGTATCCCCGAGCCGCTATACCATTTCGTTTCTTTCTGGTTATTTGTGCTTGGGGTTATTTTCGCGTTGTCGATATGGATGGCGCTTAAGTCTTGTCGCGATGCAATCCGACCTACCCACTGATTAAATTGAGACCAAGG
>JAYVHZ010000377.1:0-10697 GCA_043770645.1 Undibacterium sp.
ACTCAATGTCTCATTTGAACTCACAGCCATCACACTCACTCCTAAGAATTTCTCCCTGTAGCGTCATAGTAGCCGTGAAGTGCATGGGATACAATTGAATCCTTCCAGCTGGTGGAAATTTGAAGTAACCTTCAGGTGTCACAAATCTAGAAAGTATGAAATGACTAGCATATACAACATTGGTTCGAAGTTCGCGGCAGCTCTGTTAGGCAGCATCGTCTTTGTCTCACCGTTTGGCATGACTCAGGCCGTAGCAAAGGATTTGGTCGCATTCAATGGTGTAACCGCGCAAGGTGGCCCGACGGCCCAAATGTTCCCCATATTCATTGCACAAAAAATGGGTTTTTACGCAGCTGAAGGTCTTGAGGTGAAACTCAAATATTCCAAAGGCTCGTCGGATGCGGCGCGTCAGCTTGCAACTGGAAAAGTCGAATGGGGCATTTTCTCGTCGGCCGCAACGATGCAAACCGTCCAGCGCGGTTCCCCGCTCAAGGCCATCATGCAGGTCTACTACCCCGACACCTTCGATATTGTCGTGCCGAAAACCAGTAAGGTGCAGACGATGGCGGACATGAAGGGCCTGATAATCGGCATTTCCGACCTCGCCAGTGGCGAGGTGCCGATGACGATGGCATCCATCGTTGCGACAGGCCTGAAAGTAGGCTCCGACGTCAAATTGGTACTGGCCGGCGATGGTGATCCGATGACCGTGCGCGCCTTGAACGAGGGCCGCATACAGGCCTATGCGGGTGCCAAGCGCGATCTTCTGCTCCTGCCTGCTCAGGGCATTCCGGTTCGCTCGATTACACCGAAAATAATTACGCAGTTCCCCGGCGATGCACTCTCGGTTCGCCTTGAAACATACGAGGCGAAGCTTGAGTTGTTGGTGAAGTTCGTCCGCGCCACCTTGAAGGGCCGGGAATGGGGAATGGCAAATTCCGACAAGACCTTCGAGCTACTCAAAACAGAGTTTGCAACATCCTCACTGCGGAACAACCCGGTAGCAGGCGATTTCTGGGCCCTAGTTAAGACCTACTACACAACGCCCGCTGGGGTCACATCGCACGGCACCTTCCTGCCGCAGAGCTGGAAGACGTACATGGGTTTTCTGCAGCAAGGTGAAGGGGAGCAAAAAGCGTTGGCAGGCCCCGTCGATCTAGAAACCCTCCTCACCAATGACATTGTTTTGAAGGCGGCGGCCAAGCAGTAATTGGCGCAGATTTCAGGGCGAAGTGGCAATGCGCTGAATCTGCTGATTACCGTTGCCCCAGCAAAGCGCGGGGTCAAGTCTTGACACCTAATGGGTGACCCCAATTTCGCAAATTACGCCTTGTTAACACCGTCGAAAAATAATGCGAGGCTGAACATTCCTCTGCAAATTGCAAGTTAATCTTGGTAAATATGCCGCATTAAGCGGCTCTTAATTCTTTGTTTTCAAAAGCACCCGACAAATTGTCGAACTGTTAGTCAACACTTTTCACCATGTCATTCATCAACAGGTCGATGGAGGCCATATGGCACGAATCACACATGCCGATCAAGTTAATACTGTTTTCTTAAAATTTATTGCTGCACAAAATAGTGCCGCTTTGTGAGCGCATACTGAGGCTGATTGAAAACAGCACACACTACACATTCATGGCGTAATCGCCGATCGACGTATAGTGTGTTTCGCCGCCGTCATTTTGAAATTATTTTTGAGTTAAAACGTAGACGGCCTTGACGGATGTATATGAGTTTGTATTCTCTGTCGTAAAATCCAATGTTAGATCGTTATTCATCGAAACTAATTGGGTAGGTTTGGTTGCCACCACTTGCGTTTTTTCGATGCCAGGAGCCTCAACATAAATGCGATTTTGTTGTCTTGTGACAGAGAGAGTTTTGCCATTTTCTAAAATGTACTTTCCGCTGATGGAAGTGAGTTCTTCAGGGCTAATATACGATTTTACAGGTGATTTTATACCTTGCACAGTAACTGTGCTTTGAATGTCGTAGCTGGCTGCAAAGGCAGATGTAGTGAGGGAAGTTGCGGCAATAATAAGTGCGAAAGTCAATTTTTTCATGATCATGTCCAATCAAAAGTAAGGGGAATTTTTATCGCCGCTCGCATGATTGCGTTTGGCGATGGAGTGACTTTAATTGATGATGAATTGACTTGCGATATCGATCCGATGAAATGCAAAATTGAAGCGTTCAATTGCAAAATTTCGCGCATGAAGATTACTATTTTATGTTTGATTGAAGACTGAGTTGCTGCGGAAAGCATGGGGGTCAGGCTTTACATTTGACATTAATCCACTAGCATCCTACATTCTTCTGTAAATAAATTAGCGGGAGAGTGAGATGGCGAGGCCCATAAGTATTGAGTTTGCTGGTGCCTTGTACCATGTTACTGGCGCGAGCGAATATTGAAACGTAAAGACTAACCCCTGAATGCTATGCATCGACAGTGATTCAAAGTTGGATTCATGTGTGTTGACGTGACATATCAAAACTTGGCACCACTTTATTGGACACATTGCGGTTACAATGACGAAAAAATTATCATTCTAATCATCATGTTTGCAAAGGATAATGCATGTCATCGACTCAATTGGGACAAGAACAAATTGCGGCTGGAGAACAGCAGTATATTGACAATTTGGCGCAACGATTAAAGGCAAAAATCGTCGCCGATTACCCTAACGGTGTGATGCGACGCGACGCGCATCCGAAAATGCATGGTTTGGTGAAAGCACAATTTGAAGTCGAGGCCAACCTAGCCCCCGAACTGCAGATTGGTATTTTTAAAACTGCGGCCAATTGGCCAGCATGGATACGTTTTTCCAATCAAAATGCGACCATGCAAGACGATATCAAGCCCGATATTCGCGGTATGGCGATCAAGCTAATGGGCGTGCCCAGCACTAAATTACTGGAGCATGAGCTAGATGCACCGACACAGGATTTTATCGTTATCAGCACTAAGGTATTTATCACTCGTACACCAGAAGAGTTCGATGCCTTGGTAAAGGCTTTGATGGGCAATTTGTTGTCGCAAATTTGGTTCTTCGTCTCGCATCTACGCGCCACCATTAATTTGCTACGCTCAAGCAAAAAATTCGCTAATCCTTTGCAGATTGAATACTTCAGCACTACGCCGTATTTGTTTGGTAGTACTGCAGTCAAGTATTGTGTGCGTCCACATATTGCGCAAGCGGATCAAATCCCAAGCAATCCAAGCCCAGACTATTTACGCGACGCTATGCGTGCGCAGTTGTCCCAAGGCGAAGCCCTCTTTGACTTCATGGTGCAATTGCAGACGGATGCGCAAAGTATGCCAATCGAAGATCCAAGTGTGGAGTGGGATGAGAGTGTGTCACCGTTTCGCAAGGTAGCAACGATACGCATTAGTCAGCAAGAATTTGATACGGAAGTGCGGCGCAACTACGGCGAAAACCTTTCATTCACGCCATGGCATAGCCTGCCAGAACACCGCCCCTTAGGCGGCGTCAATCGCGCGCGCAAAGTCGTGTATGACTTTATTTCACGTTTTCGCCATGAAAAAAATAAAGTCAAACGCGAAGAACCAGCAATATACGAGATTGATTAAATTGTCACCCGCAAGTGCGCACGGGCTAATCATAATTGCACATTGTCGCTTCATTTTAGGAACATTTATTTAGCATGAATTTTAATCTTCAACCCAATTTGTGCGGTACTCTGCTGGCGCTTAGGCCGTTGCAAGATACTGATTTTCCTAGTTTGTATAGTGTTGCTTGCGATCCCTTGATTTGGGAACAGCATCCTAATTCGGATCGGTATCAAGAAGCTGTATTTCGCGATTTCTTTGATGGTGCGATGGAGTCGGGAGGCGCTTTCCTTATTTATGACATCAGCACAGGCGAAGTCATGGGGAGTTCGCGTTATGCTGGATTAGATTTACAAATGAGTGAAGTCGAAATTGGTTGGACCTTTTTGTCGCGAGCGTATTGGGGCGGACGCTATAACTCAGAACTGAAATCCCTGATGCTAAAGCACGCATTTCAATATGTGGATTCAGTCATCTTCAAGATTGGTGTCTCAAACATTCGTTCCCAAAAAGCAGTGCTTAAGCTCGGTGCTCAACGTGAGGAGGCGTTAACCAATGCCATGGGGATTCCTGTTATTCGTTTCCGCTTGAGGCGCTCCGATTATCTTAAATGAATAAGGGTAATTAAGCGCACTTAAGCGATTTGAGGTCAGGTTTTGATATGATATATTCTTAGAATGAACAGAACCGAATCATCCTCATAAGTTAACTTCCAAGCAGTGTTATTTTACAAATCCATAAACATGAATACCAAGCCATTCACCACACAAGAAATCTCAGGCGAATCCGCAATCGCCTCCTTGATGCAACAACGAAACAGTTATCCTCAATCCGGTGATTATCCCTTCTTGATCGGTGAAGCCGACGATGTCGAACGACTTCAAGAAGCGGCGGAATATAACGAGCAGTCAGTCGAAGAGATTCTTGATGAGGCAGCGAAATTTGACATGACGGCATGGTTGCATGAGCGTCGTGCGGAAGCGGAAGAGTATGAATTCAGCGAAGATGACACGCTAGGCGAATGGCCTGGTGAAATCGCTGAGAAAGGCGCGATCTCATTGCATCGCGATATCTTGACGAGCGAGGTGCGACCTGAGGTCTACTTAGGCTCAACAAAAATAGCGCAGCCTTGGCATCTACCTGCCGCCTTAAAATTTGGTGGATGGAATGACTGCCCCGATCCCGTAGTGCACTGCGCGATGCATCAATATTGGCAAAAAGAATTCGGAGCAGAAATCGTCGGCGTTTCAGGTGACGTGATCGAGTGCATCGTCAAAAATCCGCCACGCGACAAAGAGACCGCGATTAAACTCGCATGGCAGCAATATTGGTATTGCACCGATATCGTCGATCAAGGCTGTGAAACAATCGCCAACCTCGCCGCGACACTGTTGAATGCTGAGGTTTGGTATTTTTGGTGGGATTGAGGGTTTGACAGTAAATGGTCGTTGATGTCTAAATTTGTTTCGGCACAGGATAAGTGATTATCAACATTCAATACATTCAGATTAACAGAGCTGCCACAACACATAGAATGCTTCTGTAATACAAATCTAGCAGAACCAGATTTTTATCATCGGAGGCAAATATGAGTATAACAAGCGCTGAAAAACCATTAAATGTTCGACTTTCAACGGAGCTGGCTGCCCGACTTGATGCGCTCACAAAGGCAACGGGACGGACTAAAAGTTTTCTAGCTGTGGAGGCTCTTGAAGCTTATATCGAGCAACAGCTTTGGCAGATTGCAGAAGTCAAAGCCGGAATAGCTGAAGCCGATCGGGGGAGGGTTTGCTACGGATGCTGACATGAATGCTATTTTCGTGAAGTATGCAAATTAAGTGGACTAAAAGAGCGTCTCAACATCTTGAAAATATTCTTGCTCATATCACTGCGGACAATTCTAGCGCCGCTAAAAACTTTCTTCTCGATACACTTCAACAGATTTCAAACCTCAAAGAGTATCCGTAACTCGGGCGTGTCGGGCTGCTTACCTCAACTGGTGAATTGGTGATTCATGAAAACTACGTGGTTTACTATCGCATCAAAAAAGAACAAATAGAGATATTGCGCGTACTCCATGCACGACGAAAATATCCTTGAGTGCTAATCTACCTGCTATCCTAAAGTTTGGCGGCTGGAATGATTGCCCCGATCCCGTAGTGCACTTCGCGATGCATCAATACTGGCAAAAAGAATTCGGCTGAAATCGTCGGCGTCTTAGGCGGCGTGGTCGAGTGCATGGTCAAAAATCCACCTCGCGACAAAGACACCACGATCCTGACGTGAATTGCTATTGCTGACAGTGTGACAGAGCAGGTCTTAGCGCGCCTTATAGTGGTTGTAGGCATAACCTGATATCGCCAAACCGATACCAAGAGCGGTGAAAAAACTGATGGTGCTGGCATTGGCAACGCCATTAAATCCAACCACATCGATCCAAGAAACGTTGCGAATTTGTACCGCGACGTAAACCCAAAAAAGTGACAGCACGGTGAAGGTGCGCGAGGTACGAGTAAAGCGACCTAAAAGCGTTGCAAACGATGCCAGCATGAAAATCCCGGAGAGCAAAGCGGGTAATGACAGAAGGCCTAAAGATACGCCGCGAGATGCAACACCTGCCATCATCAGGCTACCCAATAACAGTGCGCTTGCCAACTGTCGGCTATAACGTCCCGAAGTTCCACTGGCCGTCGCACCGCTCATATTTTCGCTATCGGCTTGGTAGTCACGTGTTGCCATGTCGGAGATGAGGATCATCCAAATCGTTACCGCGGCGATCAATACCCCTGGCATTTGCTGGCCGGGTATCAGCATCGCGGCGATGTTGATACCAATAATCGACAGTATCGCGATTGGAGAGCTGATTAAGCACAAGCCCAACTCCGCGAAAACTTCACCGGCTTTGCCAGGTGTACGTATCGCCAAGGCAAAAACAGGCTGCACCAAAAACGAGAGCGGGCGCAGGATTTGATTCAGTATCGCGATGGGGCTGCGACGTTTATTGCCCGCGCTTGCCTTAATTCTGTCTGGTGAAAAGCGGTGGAAACGTAAAATCGCTGGTATCAAAGGTAGCAATGCCAGACAAGCGCTAGTCAAGCGATACAGCACAGGCATGGTCCACCAAATCATATCTGGCAATACTCTAGGCGCTAGCGCTGGATTGAAATTACTGCCGCCAACTGCGACGAAGTTGGTATGAAAGTGTGTTTTGGTAATGAGCATCGTGGTACCAATACCGAAAAAATCCAAGACAAGTAACGGTGACCCAGCACTACTCATTTTTTCACTCGCTGCGCCAATGGCACCGAGAACACCGCAAAAAATGAAGAAATAGGCGACATCACCAAACTTCCCCATCAACACTTGAAAGCTATCAAACAGGATGGCGCAGCTGACCGTAAAAAAGATCAATGGTGTTAAAATCAGCGCATAAGTTTGCAGATAAATCAGCGGCTGCAAGGGACCAACGCCATCAATCAAATGACGCACCATCATGGTGAGCATCACCGTCAAACCGATCGCGCCTAAATAGGCAACACCACCCAACCAGCGCGCAATCAAGAACTGTAAATTGCCAACCTCTGTTGCCGCGATGACGCCACCGATGCCACTGCGAATATCTTCCACCACGCGACCACGAACCAAATAAAAACCTATCAGTGCTAACAAACTAGAGCTTAAGGTCACACTACCTAGCGCTAAGGTCGAACTGGTGTAAAGCGTACGCGCACCGTCAACTACCATCATCGACATACCGGTACTTTGCCGCATCACCATGGCCCAGGTAACACCAATGACGATCAATAAGGCAATCACAGTGCCGAGTCGGCGCATGCGCAAGCGCACTTCCATTTTCACCATGGTCAGCAGAAAATCGAGATTCATACACCACTCTCCTGACTGGCGTAACGTTGCGACATCAAGGCTTCTTCTAAATTCGGTTCGGCATTGATAGCGCCGGGCCATGGCGAATGCGGATGCGCAATGCGTAAGCTGACGCGATCGCCTTGACGTTGTGCATGCAATACATTGACTTTGTCGCGCAGCGCAGCGTGTTCCTCTTGACTCACCGTGACTGACCAAATCTCTCCACGCGCTTTATCCAGAAAGGCTTCGGGTGTTTCGTGAGCGATCAATTGCCCTTTGCGCATGATCGCCAATTCTGTCGCGATACTTTCTACGTCGGACACAATATGCGTCGACATGATGATGAGTTTATTGATACCCAAGTCACCCAAGAGATTACGAAAACGCAGACGCTCTTCAGGATCGAGCCCTGCGGTTGGTTCATCCACGATCAAAATGTCGGGATCATTGAGTAAAGCTTGGGCAATACCAAGACGACGTCGCATGCCGCCAGAAAATGAGGCCGCAGGACGGTGCGCGTGATCATGCAGATTCACCATTTCCAGTAAATCGTTAATGCGTTTTGGATTGCGTACACCTTTTAGCGCCGCAAAATATTGCATGAATTCTTTCGCGCTCAGATTCGGGTAGACACCGAAGTCTTGCGGTAAGAAGCCCAAATGGCGACGAATCGCATTCGGGTTCTTAGTGATATCGACACCTTGAAACAAAATCTGTCCGCTGCTAGGTTTGGTCAGCGTGGCGATCATTTGCATCAAGGACGTTTTACCCGCACCATTATGTCCAATCAGACCGATGACCCCACGACTCAATTGCAGAGAAAGATCCGCGACCGCTGGCGCATTTTTTCCATAGATTTTAGTAACGTGTCGAATGTCTAACATGGTGATTCCCACAAAAGTGAACTTAGGCGCCACTGTAAAGCTGGGAAACTTAAAAAACGAACGGAAAAGGACAAACAGGTATATCGAGGTAATAGAAGGGTAAAAATACGACATGAAGATCACTTCTCTGAAACCCTATTTTCTTCTTGATTGGTGGTTCCGGACCCTTAAATTGTGAGTAAGCTGAGGTGCTATTGCCTATCAAGACTTGACACCAGTTTGTGTGGAATTTTTGGTGGGATTGAGGTTTCTTATTCCGAGTTTCATCGGCATTTCTTTAGCCCACGGTCAGTTTCTTTCTTGCTTAGAACACTTTTAACAATATTCGTGCGCATTAATTTATGTATAATGGATGCGTATTACATTGTGGGATTCTGCTATTCCGGAGTTGAAAATGAAGCAAAAAAATTCACCAAAAAAAGCAACGAACATCAGCTTACCCATGGATGTTTACCTTAGTGCGAAGGAATTAGGGATCAACATTTCACAAGTGTGCGAACAAAGTTTGCGTGAAACGATACGTGCTGAACAAGAACGTGAATGGAATGAAAAAAATGCCGCATTTATCAAAGTCTATAATCAAAAAGTAGAAGAAGATGGCGTGGCATTAGCAGAGTGGCGGGGGTTTTAAATGGCGCGCTTTGATGTGTATGCAAATTTGGGAAAAAGCCAAAAGACGACGCCTTTTTTGATCGACGTACAAAGCAATGTGATCAGCGGATTGGCGACACGTATCGTTATCCCATTACGCAACTTGAGCGCATTTAAGAATGTAGAAGCGCCTGCAGATTTGTTTCCTATCATTGCGGTCAATGGCAAAAAATATTTGCTAGATACACCGCAGCTCGCCGCAATTCCGTTGACAGAGTTAAAGGAAAAAGTTGATACGGCTGCTGTATTTCAAGCAGCGATACTTGATGCTTTAGACAGAGTTTTTGGTGCGTATTGATAGTCAAAAAAATATAGTTGAGCGCATGGCAGCAATATTGGTATTGCACAGATATCGTCAAGTAAGACTGCGAAACAACCGCTACTCTCGCTGCAAGATAAGTGATCATCAACATGCAGTTAGTGCTCCTATTTTTGAACGACCGATTAATTCGCACCGTTCGCAATCCATTGATTAATGGCAGAGATTTCTTCAGCATTGAGACCGCCACCTAGTGGCATCGTTTTTTTGATAATGGTCGCGTTGTAGATGGACCCAGCGTAATATCGAATTAGGGCGTCGTTGTCGAGCGCAATCCCACCATTGCGTACCTCATCATTGTGGCAAATCATGCAGTGCTGATTGATGATGTTTTTTACTGCGATAAACTCGATGCTTGCACCCTTCGCTGTTAAATCAAAATTCGTGTCGGTAAAACCAAACAGTGATATGGCTTTGCTGGTGTCGTTTGATGTTACAGCGCGAGCGATAAGCATGCCTTGGCTAATGGAATCTTCTGGCGTATTAAAACTAATACCTTGCTCGACCGCAAACAAGCGTGCTACTGCTGCTTTATTGTTTAGAAGTTTCGGTACCCAACCCCAAGTTAGATCATCTTTGAAAGTGTGTGCCGAATTGAGCATCACACTAATGACACCACCGCGGCTTCGATTTCCATTGCGAATTTCTGTCGCCCAATAATCGACTTCTTCGTTTGCGGGAGCGGAAACACCATCGCGGCCTAAGACGTTTTTATAGATCACTCGCACAAAATCTGTAGTGCTCATGCTTGGCGTAAATCCAGTCAAATTAGGATACATCAAGGCTGCACTATAAAAGTTTTCGGACATTTCCTCGATACTCATTCCTCTTTTGCTTTCGCCTAACCAATAAGCTAAGCCGTCTGCTTCGGGAATGCGGTTGAAGAATGCAAGATATAACTCGATAATGGATTTTACGTTAGCAGCGCTGACAGTTTTTGATATGTCACCAATGGTGAGATTGACATGCATGTCCTTGAATCGAAATGAAGTCGCGTTGCTGTAGTTTTGTGAATTTTCCCCCTTCGTCACACTAAAACCTGTATTGGTTTTTAGGATCAAGTATTCCTTTCTCATGCCTTCAAAAAAAATCACATTGCCAATAGGTGCAGGCTGAAATCCTCTAGGCGGGCTTGAAACCTGATCTGGTGGTGAACCACCGCAGCCAGTAAGAACTAGGCTGGCAATGATCGCAATTAAAAAAGCTTGTTTAGCGCTGAAGAAAAAACGTGACATAGACACGGATATACACCTTGAAAAATCTTTATACAAACATTTGGTGACGAAGTTTGCAGGTGGAATATGACGTCTATGTGAATAATTCCAAAAGCCTCTTAAACAACTTTGAGTTGAAAAAAAGTTCCAAAGAACGAGCCTTAGCTATAATGAAAGCCCGAAATTTGAAT
>JAYVHZ010000378.1:0-7190 GCA_043770645.1 Undibacterium sp.
TCGTGATTTAAGAACCGAAATATAATCTGGTGTCCATCCCCATATTCGACTGTTTCGCTCATGGAGAAATGCAGAACTAAATGTCTGCGTATTGATTGCCTGCAAACCCTTGGCGGAATAGTCTGGACGGACCCATTTTTTTTCACGATTCGCCGATTTAAAAGGCTGGAAAAACCAATCTGAAGTTGGATCTAATCTATGATAATTGTTCAGAAACGCATCGGTCCTTGCATCAAGTTGGAAAACTATACTCCGTCCAACCGGCAGATTTGCTTGCTTACATGCAAGAAAAGTGATCCCGTGAAAGGGATGCACGTTCGCCAATGCAGTAATCGAATTTGCGATTTGTTGATGCGAGAAATACATAGACATAGCTATATCAATCTTAGTTGGTCAACAGAGTATTGACAGAATTCAGAATTTAGATCCATCCCAATCGCGTGCCGCTCCATCGCCAGTGCGACCCTGGCAGTTGTTCCGCTACCTAAAAATGGATCAAGAACAACACCTCCTGGAGGACAGCCTATTTCTATACATCTCTTTACTAGTTCGTCAGGGTACGGCGCGGTGTCGAGACCATTTCTAGCATTAGGCCGTGAAGCGATAGTCCACATATCTTCCTCAACCCGTTGTTCAATCAGTGGCTGCTTATCAAAGTAGTATTTGCGATCCTTCGCAAACATGAATACGTGTTCATAACTCCTGCTTGGACGATCGGTAGCTGCTTCCCGTAAACATTTCTCGCGATGCCAAATAATTGGACTTCGCAAGACCCAACCCGCAGTTGACATTGCGATTGCTACACGCCATGGAATGCCAAGAATAGACTTTCGTTGTATCCCAATTCCCATTCCACCGCTTTTGTCGACAGCGCGTAATCCAAATCGTCTTTTGGCGCTTTTTTTATCTGTGCCTTGCGACATCCCTTTACCAGAGTAATATGTATCTCCAATATTAAGAAACAATAATCCATCCGGTCTCAATACTCTTTTTACCTCACTCATAACAGCACAAATTGCTTCGACATATCCGTCAACCGTTTCTTCAAGGTCGATTTGACCGTCAACACCGTAGTCACGTAACCAAAAATAGGGGGGGGAAGTAACGACGCAATGAACTGAGTCTGATGGCAATTTCTTTAGCACCTCAATTGAATCACCGTTGTATACGCTCCAATTTTTGTCACCTCTGGATATTCCGTGCCACTCTAGTGAACTAGCTAATCCCTCATTTTTGAAAATGGATTGAGTTTCGTTCTGGCTTGATATTTTTTTTGTCCGCATAGCGCTTAATTATAAAGTATGAATGTTGCATTCGAATGATTCTCGTAAGTAGAACTAAAAAGAATCAACCTCAGCTAATTTTTACTCTATGACTTTCAATAATCTCTCGAAACGCAGCACTAATCGCAGCACTATCCACCACGTCAACTTTAAACGGCAAATCCGATTCAGAAAAATCATGTTCAATTGCGGCGAGCAGGCTGAGCGATAAACCTGTGTTAATTTAAGGGGGCAGCATCGCTTAAATTTAATGCGATGCCGCCCCCCGGTCGTTCGGCTTCGTCGGCGACAATTATAAGGCTTCGCTAGAGTCTGGGTTAGAAAAGCGTAGCAACCCGAGTTTTGCATCGACTCATCAACCTACAGCAAGCGTGAATAAGAAATTCAAGTTTGCAAGCAAACTCGTTTTCAAAGCGCTTCTCCAGATTCTGTACCCGCTTCGCGCAAGGTTAGTTCTAGCTCGCGGCGCAGTTCTTCGCGTTCTGGCAGGTAGAGCTGGTATTTCTGTACAAAGAGCTGGCTGTTCATTTGGTAGGTCGCGTATTCGACCAGCAGCTCGTCCTTGTTGCGGCTTAGGATGATGCCGATGGGCGGGTTGTCGCCTTCGGTGTTTTCTTCTGCGGCGAAATAACCCAGGTACATGTTCATCTGGCCGATATCGTGGTGCTGCACATCGGTAATTTTGAGGTCGATCAGCACAAAGCAGCGTAGGATGCGATGGTAAAAAACCAGATCCACTTTGTAGTGTGTGTTGTTCAGGGTAACTCGGTATTGCCGTCCTACGAAAGTAAAGCCCTTACCCAATTCCAGCAAAAATTGCTGGAGGTGGTTGCACAGCAGAGTTTCGA
The DNA here is from genome assembly GCA_043770645.1 of Undibacterium sp. GTDB lineage: Bacteria > Pseudomonadota > Gammaproteobacteria > Burkholderiales > Burkholderiaceae_D > Undibacterium. The sequence goes on from JAYVHZ010000378.1 coordinate 2,132, forward strand.
GCTGGGTTTCAGGCACTAGATAAGGCTCGGGAATTTTCAGAAACTCGAATACATAGGGCTCGCGCAACAGATCGGCGGGCTGTTCTATGAGCTGGCCTTGTGTGGCAAGCTGCATGATGCCGGCTTTGTCTTTGCTGGCGGCGAGGCGCAGAAACAGGGCACTGTTTTTTTGCCGTATCAACTCTCGAACCGACCAACGCTCGCGTATGCTTTGTTGCTCGTAGAAGCTACGTTCCAGCGAGTCGTCTATTTTCAGTAGTTCTAATAATCTAAGGGGTCAGCATCGCTTAAATTTAATGCGATGTTGACCCCTGGTCGTTTGGCTTCGTCGGCGACAATTATAAGGCTTCGCTAGCGTCTGGGTTAGAAAAGCGTAGCAACCCGAGTTTTGCATCGACTCATCAAGTTACAGCAAGCTTGAATAAGAAATCCAAGTTTGCAAGCAGACTCGTTTTCATAGCGCTTTGCCAGATTCTGTACCCGCTTCGCGCAGGGTCAGCTCTAGCTCGCGGCGTGATCAAATGGGTCAGCATCGATTAAAGCGTAATTAATGCTGACCCTTTTTAATAATTCGATCGATGTGATAAATTGCTGCAAAATAAATCCGTGATGAATTGATGGTAGATGTGGATTTTGAATGTCTTAACTAAAACGGGCAAGGACTAAAAAGCTTTAGATTTAGTTTTTTTGCAAAAAGCTTCCTTTGAGCTTGATAAAAAATATTTGGTGGCGGTTTACAGGTGGATTATTCAAAGAAGAAGGCGTTTTTACCAAATTCAGCGTGCAGTGCATTGCCAATTAATACAGAATTCATCTTTTCCTTAAGCTCTCGCTAAGGTAAGGGAAATTGATTTCCCTTACCTTATGAAGAGGCTAAGATAAGTTTCGAAGACATATAAGCGATGTCTGGTAGCACCAGTGACTTCGCGTAATAACCCAAGTCTGATGAAGTCTCGTATCAGTGCATTGGCTGTTGGTTGACTGACGCCCAGGTTCTTCTCTAAATCCCCAGCACTCAACATAGGCTTGCGATACAGTAGATTAAGTGCTTGTTTGGCATTCGGCGCGCGTTTTCCTAAGCTTAATAGCTTATGTTCAGCTTCGGTACGTAAACTTAAAATCTCTTGAAATACATTGCGACCTTTGGTCGCTGTTTCGGTCACACCTTGTAAAAAAAATCGTACCCAATGGATAAGATCATTTGAAATGCGGACTCGCATTAATGCATCGTAATAATTGGCACGATTACGTTCAAAAAAATCGGATAGATATAACGACGGCTTGACTAATAATTGATGACTCACTAAGTACAGTGGAATTAATAAGCGACCAATGCGCCCATTGCCGTCTAAAAAGGGATGGATAGTTTCGAACTGATAGTGACTTATCGCCAGACGAATCAGGTGTGGTACCGTAATACTTTCATCGTGCCAGAATTTTTCTAAATCACTCATCAAGGCGGGTACGCCGTCTGGATGTGGTGGAATAAAAACTGCATCTGCCAAGCTGGAGCCACCTATCCAGTTTTGACTAATGCGAAATTCGCCCGGTTGTTTGTGTTCTCCACGTACCCCTTGCATTAAAATTTCGTGTGTTTGCTTTAGGAGCCTGTTGGATAAAGGCAGAGTATCGAGCTCTTTAACGGCCAGATTAACGGCATCTACGTAGTTACGCACCTCACGCCAATCGTCTCGTTTTTCTGGTTGAATCTGGTCTTCAGACATTAAAGCTTCATCCATGCCGGTCTGAGTTCCCTCAATGCGGCTAGAGGTTTGTGCTTCTTTGACGACATGCATTTCTATGAATAAATCAATGTCCGGCACGATGAGAGAAAACGCATTCAATTCACCTAAAGCACGATTAGCTGATTCTAATAAGGTGTTAATGGTGGGGTCTTCCCACAACCACGTATGATTGACGGGTACAGGCTCAAAACTTTTGTATTGGTATCGAGATTTCCATACACCTGCTTTAAAGCTTTCAAATTTCATTTTGGCTCCTTATTTTTGGCATACGTCCGAATTTTTATTGTCAATTATGGCTACTGTACCGATCAAAATGTGCAGCATCGATTAAGCGTTAATTGATTCTGCCCCTTTCGTTTTTATCATTGCTGCGTATGAGTTCTAAAAAATGGCTCCATGCCAATTATCTTGACAGTGTCGAGACAATTGAGAAATCAGAGTCCAATAAAAAAGCCCAACAAACTGCTGGGCTTCTTTTGAATCAAAACTATATCAAACGTCAATATTCCCAGCCCGCAAAGCATTAGACTCAATAAACGCACGACGTGGTTCCACATCGTCGCCCATCAATGTCGTGAAGATCTGATCGGCAGCAATCGCGTCTTCGATCTGTACTTTGAGCAAACGGCGTACTTTCGGGTCCATGGTGGTTTCCCACAATTGCATTGGGTTCATCTCGCCCAATCCTTTGTAACGCTGTTTGGAGACGCCGCGTTCGGCTTCTTCGCGTAGCCAGAGCATGGCGTGGTGGAAGTCTTGTACTGCGACTTCTTTCATGCGTTCGCCTTCGCCACGGCGGATGAACGCGCCTTCGCCTAATAAGCCTTTGAAGGTTTGTGCGGCGTTTTCTAAGACTTTGTAATCGCTGCTTTCGACGAAGTCGGCGTCGATGCTGCTGACTTTGACGTTGCCGTGGTACATGCGTTCTATGCGCAGGCTGAGCATACCTGAGAGTTCGTCACTGCGAACGACCGCTTTGACGGCTGGGTCGTTCATGGTTTTGGTCAACTCTTGTGCTGACAATTCAGCGTTTTCTAGTGTGTCCATTTTCAGTGCGACACCGGTCATGATCGCGGTCAATGCAGCGCGGTCGATGACGCGGGTTAAGCGCGTCATGATGGCGTTGGCCAGGTTGAACTGGCGGACTAACTCACCCAGTGCTTCGCCGACGATAGGCTCTGCGCCTGTGCTTGGTGTGAGTGATGCGCCGTTCAAGGCAACGGTAGTCATGTAGACCGCTTCTTCGGCATCGTCTTTCAAATAGCGTTCGTCGCGACCGGCTTTGACTTTGTACAAAGGTGGTTGCGCGATGTAGATGTGACCGCGTTCTACCAATTGTGGCATTTGGCGGTAGAACAGGGTCAATAACAGCGTACGAATGTGGGCACCGTCGACGTCCGCATCGGTCATGATGATGATGCGGTGGTAGCGCAATTTGTCGGCGTTGAATTCGTCAGGGCCGATGCTGGTGCCGAGTGTGGCGATCAGAGTTGTGATCTGTTCGGAAGACAGCATTTTTTCAAAGCGTGCTTTTTCTACGTTCAATACTTTACCGCGCAGTGGCAAGATCGCTTGGAATTTACGATCACGGCCTTGCTTCGCTGATCCACCCGCAGAGTCACCCTCGACGATGTAGAGTTCGCATAGCGCTGGGTCTTTTTCTTGGCAGTCAGCCAGTTTAGAGGACAAGCCCAAACCGTCCATCACGCCTTTACGACGTGTGAGTTCGCGCGCTTTGCGAGCGGCTTCACGCGCGCGTGAGGCTTCGACGATTTTGCCGCAAATGATTTTGGCGTCGTTCGGGCGCTCCGCTAAGTAGTCCGTCAAAGTCTTGGTGACGATTTCTTCCACTGGACCGCGCACTTCGCTGGAGACGAGTTTGTCTTTGGTTTGTGAACTGAATTTTGGTTCTGGTACTTTCACGGACAATACGCAAGTCAAACCTTCGCGCATATCGTCGCCGGTGACTTCGACTTTGGCCTTCTTGGCGTATTCGTGTTCGTCGATGTATTTGTTGATGACGCGGGTCATCGCTGCGCGCAAACCGGTGAGGTGGGTACCACCGTCGCGTTGCGGAATATTATTGGTGAAGCACAGCACTTGTTCGTTGTAGGCGTCGTTCCATTGCATAGAAACGTCAACCGTGATGTTGGTGTTTTGATCCGACATCTTTTCGCCAGTCGCCTGGAATATCGTTGGATGCAAAACAGATTTGTTTTTGTTGATGTATTCCACGAAACCGCGTGTACCACCTTCGAACGCGAACAATTCTTCTTTGCCTGTGCGGTGATCGTTGAGCTTAATGCGTACGCCGTTGTTCAGGAAGGAGAGTTCGCGGATACGTTTTGCTAAGATCTCGTAGTGGAATTCAACGTGCGTGAAGATTTCTTCATCGGCCCAGAAATGGACTTCGGTACCGCGCTTGTCTGTGTCGCCTAAAACTTTGATCGGTGAGCAAACGACGCCATCGATGGTTTCGATTTCACGATTTTGCGGTACGCCACGGACAAATTCCATCGCGTATTTTTTGCCATCACGACGAATGGTGAGCTTCAATAATTTGGAGAGGCCATTCACGCAAGATACACCCACACCGTGCAAACCACCGGAAACCTTGTAAGAGTTTTGATCGAACTTACCACCTGCGTGCAATTCGGTCATGACGATCTCAGCCGCGCTACGCTTAGGCTCGTGTTTGTCGTCCCACTTAATGCCAGTCGGAATACCGCGACCATTATCGGTAATTGAAATTGAATTATCGGTGTGAATGGTGACGTTAATTTCTGTACAGTGGCCAGCTAAGGATTCGTCGATGGAGTTATCCAAGACTTCGAATACCAAATGGTGCAAACCAGTGCCATCAGAGGTGTCACCGATGTACATGCCGGGACGCTTACGTACGGCTTCGAGACCTTCAAGAATTTGAATGGACGATGCGCCATAGCCAGCGGATGTGGCGGACTCAGTTGCTGGTGCATTTGCTGGTACGGGTGCTGGCGTTGCTGTGTTGTCTTGGGTATTCTCGGACATGGCTACCTTCTGAAATTAACGAGCAGTTTTTGGCTGCGATTTTTCGTGCTTTGTTTTTTGCTGAACTACAAACTTCTATCAAATTCTTTTTCTGCTGGAATGTCGCATGTAATTCCGTACATTCGTTTGCGTGCACTCGTTTATGTGCATTCCTGCGCTTTCGACTATTGCTACTTACGACACTGGATTCCCGCCTTCGCGGGAATGACACTGAAGTTGATTTACTTGTAGGGCGGGTGCAACCCGCGCTGCTCAGGTGCCCAGTGGGTTGGCGGCGCGGGTTG
>JAYVHZ010000379.1:0-2458 GCA_043770645.1 Undibacterium sp.
CTGTCTTCAACCTCCGGCAGTTTCGAAGTGGACAACGCAGCGATCTATTTGGAAGACACATGGCAGATCAATAAAAATTGGCTTGTCTATGCTGGGTTCCGCACCGAATCATTCGACAACAAGAACGGCGATGGCGTGAGCTTCGTCAAGGCGGACAATCTGCCGGCTCCGAGACTAGGTTTTAGCTGGAATTCTGGAGAAGCGACACCCACGAAGATTTACGGTACGGCAGGTCGGTACTTTATTCCAGTGGCTTCGAATACCAACATTCGCGCGACTCGGGGCGAGTTATTCGAGCAACGCTTCTTCCGCTTCAGCGGCCGTGATCCCATCACGCAGGGGCCGTTGAACCTGAGCGCAGAAATCGGTCGTCCGCAGATCGTAAGTGACGGGACTCTGCCAAACCCAGCAACAATCGCTGACACAAAACTGCGTCCGATGTCGCAGGATGAATTTATCCTTGGATTTCAGCGTCCGTGGGGCAAAGGCTGGGTCGTGGGCGCCAAAGCGACCAGCCGCACGATTCGCAACGGCTTCGATGACTACTGCGATACCCATCACGCGCTCGAAGTTTGGGCAGCAGACAACAAGTTCAACAACTTTGACTCGGGTACGGCCGCAGGTTGCATCCTAATGAACCCAGGCCGCGACGTGAACCTGCAAGTCGATGTCAACAACGACGGTAAGCTGCAGGAAGTTACCATCCCAGCGAGGTACTTTGGTGTTGCACCGTATAAGCGCACCTACCAAGCGCTAGAACTCTCGTTCTCACGCCCATGGGATGGGAAGTGGAGTTTGGATGGCTCTTACACATGGTCTCGTAGTCGAGGTACCGCTGAGGGTTACGTGAGCTCGATCATCAACCAGGAAGACGCTGGCATTACGCAGGACTTTGACTTCGCGTCTCTCACGGACGGTGCCGATGGTTTCTTGCCCAACGATCGGACACATCAGATAAAGGTATACGGCAACTACCAAATAGCAGACGGCTTCCGGCTCGGGTTCAATGGATCCGCCACTTCCGGGCGCCCATTGAGCTGTATCGGTTTTGTTCCCACCACTGCGCGAGATTATGCAACTGCGGTTAACTACACCACTGCGTCAAGCTACTACTGCTTGAACAACGCCGGAACCTCAGTGCTAACACAGCGCGGCTCGCAGGGGCGCACACCTTGGACGTACGGCCTTGACCTGCAAGTAGCGTACGCGCCTAAAGTGCCCACCGGCAAGCTGACGTTGCTACTCGACGTGCTAAATGTGCTCAACTCGCAAAAAGCGGTCGAGTTCGATGAAGTGCGGGACTTCAGCCGCCAGACCAGCAATGCCGCTACAGGAAATCAGCTGAGCCTCAATTATGGTCAGCCCGCTGGCTTCCAGACACCGCGTTATGTACGTCTGACAGCGCGATACGAGTTTTAAATGTAGAGCGTAATTTTTGGGTGGAATTGAACTCACCCAACAAAAAAGCCCGGCCACGTTGGTCGGGCTTTTTTCGTTTTGTAGTGCGGAATTTCTAAACGCTGACGTGCTTCGGTGAGCGGAGCGCTGGCCAAGCACGGGTTCAAAAAAATTGATCGCGTCAACGCGAGGCCAGCAAGCGCTCATCAAATGTTGCATATGTGCAACATGCCAACAAATACCATTGGTGGTGAAGGCTGTGCGGCTATATTCTTATGCAGTATCCAAAAATTAGTTCCCGTGTGCTGGCGCTAGTCGAGCCAGCGTAGGAATTTGTATCACCCACTAACGGAGATTTCTCAATGAAAGTCAAATTTAAAACACTGCGACTGGCGGTTGCTGGCGCGTTGAACGCGTCCATCATCGCGTCGCTCTCGATTTCGTCCGCGCTTGCTCAGCAAGCCAATGCCCCGCAGAAGGTGGAGCGTATTGAAATAACCGGCTCCAGCATTAAGCGTCTTGATGCTGAGACCGCGCTACCGGTCACCGTGGTGACGCGCGCAGATATCGAAAAGAGCGGCGTGCAGTCCACAGAAGAATTGCTCACCCAGATTACCTCTTCGTCGTCGGCCGGTGGTCAGGTCAATGCCGGCCAATCTGGGTTATCAACTTATGGCCGATCAGCAGTTTCTTTGCGCGGTCTAGGGTCTGATAAAACACTGGTGCTCGTCAATGGCCGCCGTCTAGCGTCATTCGCGGGTAGTGGGGCAGACGTAAACATTAACGCAATTCCACTCGGCGCAATCGAGCGGGTAGAAGTGTTGCAAGACGGCGCGTCTGGTGTGTACGGAAGTGATGCCATTGCAGGTGTGGTGAATTTCATCATGCGTAAGGATTTCAAGGGTGTTGAACTAAGCGCATCCTACGGCGAGCCAACACGCGGCGGCGGCGGTAAAAACAAAAAAGCCGGTATCGTCGCAGGCTTTGGCGATTACGACAAAGAGCGTTGGTCTGTAACGCTATCGGGTGCGGTTGAGGAAGAAGGCAATCTTCTCGGCGC
>JAYVHZ010000380.1:0-5546 GCA_043770645.1 Undibacterium sp.
GCTCTTGGACCGATTGGCTGTCTCAGCGGCTTCCTTGGCTGCACGGAGCGCATTTTCAGCCTCCTTGCGGGGCGAGACGTCGCGCACGATGCCAGTAAACATGCGTTGGCCATCGACCAACATCTCGCTTACTGCCAGATCCATGGGGAAGGTCGAGCCATCTTTTCGCAGGCCCACGACCTCGCGCCCGATGCTGATGATTTTTTTAACGCCAGTGTCGAGGTAGTTGTGTAAATACTCATCGTGCTCCTGAGCGTAGGGCGCGGGCATAAGCATCTTGATATTGCGCCCCTGCACTTCCTCCTGCGCGTAGCCAAATAGCCGCACGGCAGCGGGGTTCATGGTCTGGACGCGGCCACGGGCATCAATCACGATGATGCCGTCGACGATGGTATCGAACAATGCACGAATGCGATTTTCGCTGGCCTGAACTTCGGCTTCGACCTTCAGCCGTTGCGTGATGTCGTAGTTGATCCCCGCCATGGACACCGGCTGTCCTGCGGCGTTTCTCGTGACGATGCCGTTGGCCTTGATCCATCGCTGGCTTCCATCGGGGCGGTTGACGCGAAACTCGATGTCGTAGGGCTGCACATCCGCAAGGGACAGCTCAATGGCGCGATTGGCCATGACCTGGTCCTCGACGCTCACTGCCGAGAGCCAGGCCTCGTAGGCGCTACCGAAGGTGTCGGACGTGATGCCGTACAACTGATACATCCGCTCATCCCACACCAGAACTCCGCTGACCAAGTCCCAATCCCAAATCCCCATATCCGCCGAACTCATCGCCACTTGCAGACGGGTGCTGGCTATGTTTGCGGCGCGATTGGCATCTTCCGCCGCTTGTTTCGCTGCCAATAAAGTCGCTTCGGCGCTCTTACGGTCGGTGATGTTAATAATCTGGGCAACGTAGTGAACCGGAGTCCCGTCACTTGTTCGAACCAGCGAAACGCTCAGCAATATCCAGATGACGTGTCCCTTCTTGTGGAAATACCTCTTTTCCATCTGGTAACTCTCGATTTTCCCCTCCAGCAATTGGTTCAGGAAATTCAGGTCAGCGGTCAAATCATCGGGATGGGTGATCGTTTGAAAGTCTGTGGCCAGCAGCTCGGCATTGCCGTATCCCAACATGACGCACAAAGATTCATTGACCTTGATGAATCCGCCTTGCAATGACACCAGCGCCATGCCGTGTGCAGCCGTCTCAAATGCACCACGAAAACGTTCTTCGCTCTCTTTTAGGGTGTTTTCGGCTTGCTGGCGCTTGGAAATATCTTCGGAAATTCCCAGCAAATACTGAGGCTGCCCCATTTCATCGTAAATAGTCAGCTTTTTTGTATGCAGGTTTCGCATCCCCTCTGGGGTTTTTATGCTCTCTTCGTATATATCAGTGGGACTGCCACTGGCAAGTGTCGTTCGGTCGGCTCGGGTAAAGAGGTCTGCCTGATCACGGGGGAACAAATCGTGATCGTTGCGACCCAGAATTTCAGATCGGTCAAGGCCCAACAAAGCTTCACCGGCACGATTGAACATTTCAAAACGCAGATCCGATGCTCGCTTGAGAAAGATCATGTGCGGAATATTTTCGATGATCGAGTTAAGTAGCCGGTTCTGTTGTGCTAGTGCCTGCTCTGCCTGTTTGCTCTTGGCTTGCTCGATTTCCAGCTTGCTTTTTTGCGATAGGCTTTTAGTCAGAACTTCCGAGATCAACCTGCCGATTTCGATTTCATGAGGTGCCCAAGGTTCGCATCGCTCCCTCCAGGTTTCGGTCCAGCCTTCAAAGGAATGGCGCGGCGTAAGACGAACGCCCGCCGCATCTCGACTAAGGGTCTTCTCGGGTCTGCCAGCCCAATGCACCGTTCGCGTTTTTGCCTTGCGCAACCACACGATGCAATTTTGCATTTCAAGTGAAACCGGTGCCGCCAGGAAGCCGGCGGCGACGTCTGCATAGAAACTGGCCGGTGCGTATTGTTTTGCCAAATAATCGCAGCTCATCACGTCGGTTGCTGGTTGGCTACTCAGCCAGCTTAACAGGCCGCCCAGTGCCTGGGATTCCGGCACCTCGCCGTGTATAAGGATCGTTCCTTCCACGACCATGACAATACCTGTAGCGCTAAGCAATGCTTGCAGGTCGGGGAGCAGGAGCGACTTTAGATCGACTGCAGTCCCAGTGGTGATGTTTTTTAGTAGTTCTCCAATGATACGGCTCGCCTCGTAGCCTAGATTCTGCTGCGCACTGATTGCGCTCAATGAAAGTCTTGTCGAAACGACTTCGCTGATGAGAACGGTTGCCTCCAGCAAGGGATAGGGCACTCGTCTTGGTGTCAAGTGATGGCACGCTATAAGCCCCCAAAGGCCTCCGTTTTGCAGTAGGGAAATCGACAACGAGGCACTTACGCCCATGTTGCGCAGGTATTCAACATGGACCGGAGAAAGGCTACGCAGTGATGAATGCGTCATGTCAAGAGGCAGCCGGTTAGCCGGATTCAATGTCGGCAATACAGGAACTCTCTTGTCATCAACATCAGCAATTTGGCGCACCAGGTTGGTGGTGTAAAGCCGACGTGCTTGCGGCGGAATATCGCTGGCGGGGAAATGCATTCCAAGGTAAGAATGCGCGGATTCCACCCCACTTTCGGCAATAACTTCGCCGTCCCAGTGGGCATCGAAGCGGTAAACCATGACGCGGTCGAAGCCAGTTAGCTCACGGACAATCGTGGCAAGGCGGTCAAAGTATCGATAAATGTCCTTTTCGACATTCGCGGTCAGTAGCGAGCGCTGCAACTTCTGCACCGAAAATTCAATGTCGCGGCCTTGATCACCGCTCAGGTCACGGATCAGTTCAAGTACAAACATACTTCCCGAAAGAAATACGCGCGCATGCAGCTTAAGTATTGCGCTCTGATGAGAGAAGCTGACGACGGTCACTGCCGGACGGTCTGCCCTTGCTTCCTGGATCAGTTGCTCGATCTGGTCGGCCTGAGTGACACCAATCACCAGAGCCAAAGGGTTGCCGCAAACCTCGGCAACATTCAGATCGACTATCTCCTCAAGGTTGCTGCTGGCTTGCAGCACGATTCGCGGGTTCTCTGGGCTCAACACCAACAAGGCACCATGCGGCTGGATATGGCCGATTTGATGAATCGGTTCAGATTCGCATCGGCTCAGAGCCTGGTCCAATTCTTCTGCGCTAAAATTGCTCATGCTCTAAATCAATCCAATGATGTTTATTAATCTGATATTCCTGATTGCTAGTCTGAGAATCGATTCTAGCTACGGATAGGAAATTCAAGTCACCTAAGCAAGTTATTTTACAATAACCACGTGACCACAAGTGCACCCGTGCCCCAATCATGCAACACGTTTCCACGCACGACACTAAATCCGCACAAAGTTTGTGAAAAATATCGCCAACAATCGCCCTAAAACATCGCCAGATTAAGCGCCGACCAAAAGCTAGCCCTGATACGCCTAGCTGCACGCATCCACATTAAAAAGTCGGCCCTTACAATTGAGCCTCTGATCGACGTCTTCATCGGATCCATGCGGTCCGACATCGCAGTCTGGCGCAGCATCAAAGTAGTCCTGCGGTGCGGTCTCATTATTCCGGACAGTTGTGTGCATACGCAGGGATGATACCTCGACGTTTTGGGCTTAACTGAGCGGCTTTGCCCCTCAACACATAGGCGCAGAGATGCCGAGGAGCGCATAGAGAAGCGACGATTTTACTGGTTTGCTCCGCGTATCTTCGCGCCTAGGCGCATTGGCGTTGAGGGGTTTAGTTTTCTACTCTTATTCTGGCGGCTGAATAGTCACAAATTTGCCTAAATTTCATTGATTTCTAATTGAGAAGAGTCAAGGAAAAAGCCGTGCAGAAGACTATAATGGATCATCCATTTCTGCTGCAAAGCATCACATTCAGATCTCACTTTACGAAAATACAAGCATGAACGCTAACGACAAAATCCTAGGCTTGACTGATATGTCACCACAAGAAATTTCCCTCGATGTCCTTTTGGAAAAATACGCCAAAGGCGAGGAAGCGACCATCCACGACGTCCAAGCGCGTGTCGCCAAAGCCCTATCCAGCGTAGAAGCACCAGACTTCCAAGCCTACTATGAAGAAAAATTCTTATGGGCACAGAAAAATGGTTTCGTGCCGGCGGGGAGGATCAATTCCGCCGCAGGTATGGATTTACATGCTACTTTGATCAACTGTTTTGTACAGCCGGTAGGCGACTCAGTCTCCAGCACCACCGATGGCAAACCTGGTATCTATACAGCACTATCGGATGCGGCAGAAACTATGCGTCGCGGCGGCGGTGTAGGCTACGATTTCTCGACGATACGTCCCAAAGATGCTTTGGTGAGAGGCACACGTTCACGCGCATCTGGTCCGGTCTCGTTCATGCAAGTATTCAATGCCTCATGCTCGACTGTTGAGTCGGCTGGTGCTAGACGCGGGGCACAAATGGGCGTATTACGCTGTGATCACCCAGATATTTTAGAGTTCATTCACGCCAAAGACCAAGGGGGTCTCACCAATTTCAATATTTCGATTGGTGTTACCGATGCATTCATGAATGCAGTTGCCAGTGATTGTGATTTTTTATTGACTCACAAAGCAGAACCTAGCGACGACAAAAAACAAAAAGGTGCGTATCAAAATGAGCAAGGGCTATGGGTATACCAGACCGTGAAAGCGCGTGATCTGTGGGATGAAGTCATGAAGTCGACTTACGACCATGCTGAGCCTGGCATCCTGTTTTTATCCCGTATCAACGCAGAAAACAATTTGCACTATTGCGAAACGATCGAAGCCACAAATCCTTGCGGCGAACAACCTTTGCCTGATTACGGATGCTGCTGTCTCGGCTCTATCAATTTAACGCGCTTTGCTAAAGCTGCATTTACTGAACAGGCTAGTTTCGACTTCGACGCATTTCAAACCGTTGTTAGTGTCGCGACCCGCATGCTGGACAATGTGCTCGATGCCACCGCATGGCCGCTGCAGCAACAACAAGATGAAGCTATGTCAAAGCGCCGTGTCGGCTTGGGTTTCTTAGGTTTGGGTAGCGTTTTGGTGATGCTGGGCTTACGTTACGACTCGGCTGAGGGACGCGCCTTTGCAACCCAAGTTGCCGAAGCGATGCGCTATACCTCGTATCAAACCTCAGTCGAACTCGCAAAAGAAAAAGGCGCATTTCCTCTATTCGATAGTGAACAATATTTGCAAGGCGCATTTGCAAAACGTCTGCCGGATAATTTACGTCAACAAATCGCACAGCATGGTTTGCGTAACTCACACTTACTCTCAATTGCCCCGACCGGCACGATTACTTTAGCATTCGCCGACAATGCCTCAAACGGTATCGAACCCGCTTTTTCTTGGGTCTATAACCGCAAAAAACGCATGGCAGTTGGTGATAGCAAAATCTATGAAGTCGCCGATCACGCTTGGCGTTTATATCGCCATTTAGGCAATGATGTATCGGACGATAGTAAATTACCACCTGCTTTCGTTACCGCTTTGAACATGTCGGCGAATG
>JAYVHZ010000381.1:0-3256 GCA_043770645.1 Undibacterium sp.
TCGCTGCACATCGGCGTCAATAGATCGACTTGTCGCTTGGCTTTTAAGACCGCTTCGTGCGCGCGATTTAAGTCGTCAAAATGTTGAATCAGCGCTTGAATGCGACTTTGTACATCGAAGGCTTCCAGCATATGACTACGGACAAAATCAGTCAGATTGCCGACGGATTTCATGGAGACGGTTTGATGAAATAGTTCCAAAGCCTGATCATTTTCGATGCCAAAACGACGACGGAACCATGCCGCATATTTGGGGAAACCATCTTCGATCTCTGCACCCAAGCGACGTAATTTTTTACGCAATTGGTTCATGTCGGTGCCAAAGTTGGAGAAGTGTTCTTTGATGCTTAAATCACCTTCAGCTCCCAAGAAGAATCGTGCGGGTTGCGCATGCGCGTCTTTCATCCAAAAGCATTGCGCCAAGCTGATGGTTTGCCCGTAAGCCGCATTGTGAAATACGCCGAGTATCACAGAATAATTATTGTTGTCGCGCAGCGCGACGGGTTTGGCATTGCCGGTGACGTCATTGCGCTCGGATTTGTAGTGCCCCAAGACATACGATCTCAAATCGCGTTCCTTGATACCCGCACCCGCCGCTTTATTGTAAGCAACTCGGTGCGCTGGGACTAATAGCGTAGTAATAGCATCGACGATGGTGGATTTGCCGGAGCCGATATCACCAGTCAATAGCGCATTTCTGCCATCGGTTTGCAGCGTCCAGACATGTTGATCGAAAGTGCCCCAGTTGAAAATTTCTAAGCGTTGCAGACGAAATCCCGCCAAGTCTTCGAGGATGTTTTCTTCTGTAGTGATCACTACTGGCGCATTGTCTGAGCTGGTAGAACCCTTCGTTGAGTCGTCGGAAAAAAATTCTTTACTCATCTTGCTCAATCCCTTGATGGCTATTCTCTCCAACAAGTTGTGCTTGGTATTGCGACAGGCGGGCATCAAAATCCGCCAGCCACTGAGCATCAACAAAGGCCTTGATGATACGTCGGATCTCATAACTGGTCGCATTGCCAGTGCTCTTTAATTTGCGCAAAAAGCCTAGCTCTATCACTTTGTTAATATGCGTTTCAATTTGATCGACCAGCTTCGCTTCATTGCTACCATCGGGTAAAAAAACGCGTATCAATTCGACGATTTCCTCTTTGTTTAAGACTAGGCGTGTATCGCCGCCGCTGGCGTCAAATTCAGCTAATTTTTTACGCAATAGAGCAATTAATAAACTTACTGGAAAAGACAACGCACGCCGTGTGACTAAGCGTGCTATTTTTGAAGTTGATTCTTCTTCGCCTGCGTCTAATTTGGGATCGGGCTTACTTTTGAAATAAGCGTAGCTTTCAGATTCATCCAAAATTAAATCGAGATTTAACACAGCCGCATAATCTCTGACACTCGCCTGTAATTTGAGTAAAGCATGCCAACTGGCTTCATCATTCTCACGATACAAAACCCCTTTGAGCAGATGGATGATTAAGTTGGACAAGCCAACATCAGGAATCTGCTGATCCGTAGGAAAGTGATCTTCGGAATGGTTTTCTGTTTGATGCATAAAAAATTTCTATAGTAGGGATTGCTAGGCAGCTAAAACGTTGGATGGGGGCGAGCCGCGACCAATGCATATGCGTCGCGGCTAGCTTTTATCGAACAAAAATAACACGCGGCAATTCTGCTCGCTTTTCCACCTTGTCACCATCTTTACCCAAAGCTTGCCAAACTATGCATTCACGCTGCTCATCGTCAATCACCGTACTAAACGCATCGCTGGCCAGTTGCAGGTAGACGATGAGTTCTGCCAAACCGTGTTGCAAGGGATAGGTCAGCGTGATCTGCTGCAGACTGACTTGGGCGAGTGATTGCAGGGCGTGGCGTATATTGTGCGCCAACTGGGCTTTATCGACAATGATATGGGCGTACAAAACACTGACATCAAGACTTTCGTCACCCATCTCGATAACGCATTGCCTGATAAGGCTTTTTAAGCTGGGCGTGTGCAGCGGTCTTTCCATTGGTAATTCGATGTCCGCTGCTAATTCTGCAATGTCGCAGAAATTGCCGGTCGGCGCTTGTTGACGTACCGCGAGTGATTTGGATTCGATGCCATGTAAAATATCCATAATGCGGCGATTTTCTAACCAAGCTTTATCGTCTAAAAAACGACGTAATTGTTGCGAAAGTTGCGCCACAGTTCTTTGCGTATGCTCACCCGCTTCCAACCAATCATAATGGATACGACGCGTGCGAGCTTCGGGTTTGAGTTCGATTACGGGCGCTAAATTTAAGACAGTGTCGAGCAGGGTGCTGAGTTCTTCTTGACGACGACTAGACATCAAAAAATCCCAAAAAGCACGAAAGCTCTTGCCTTGATCGGAATCAGCAATAGCATCGCTTTCTTTTAAAACTTCTTCGAGTAAAGTGCCTTTCGCCCCATCCCATAAAGCGATACGTTCACGCACGCGTCTATCCAAGAGACGAAAATTATGTTCCACTTCACGAAAGTCGGTCAGTAATTCACGCGCCAATTGGTTGAATTGTAGAAAGCGATCTTTCACCGCTGTGTCATCGAGTACTGGTATATCGCCGCTTTTTATGCGCGTCATCTCAGCATCAATCTCATCGCGTTTTCTTTGAAGATCCAAGAGGCGTTTATCGGGATCCGTTTCGCTACCTTCCTGCATTTGCTTGAGCAGATCAAACAAGGTGAGTAAACGCGATTCTGTCCCAACAAAGCTGCGTTCCTGCAAACTCGCCAACCAGCTAATCGCTTTTTCGCTAGCCGGACTGAGATCAAACTGCGCTTCATCCGAACCTGCTAAATAAAACTTGCGTAACCAAGCTTTATCATTGCCCGCCCAATCATTTAAATATTCCAAACCACGCTTGGGAAAGGCTAAGTCGCCAAGTTGTGCACGCAAAGCATAGAGATCGTCTTCCAACATCTCGGCAAGATCAATCGCGGCAATTACACGTACATTGGGAATAATAAAAACGCGCTGCAAGAAACTAGCAATCAAAGGCGTATGCGGAGAATTGAGCAAACGCCAGGCGGGGTGATGAGTACGTAGCGTTTCTAGGGTATGGTAGTCGAGCATAATAAAAAGACAAATACTTTAAGATCAATTACTAACAATGCGATAGTAACATTGGCATCTACTGATTTCTCTTTTGCTAGATTTCTAATCTGTCTAAGCAGTAGTTTCCGCAAACTTCAATAAGCAACAAAGTAGTTCTGGATGCTTTGATATTTTAGGGGG
>JAYVHZ010000382.1:0-4287 GCA_043770645.1 Undibacterium sp.
GCAGAGTACGCAGAGAAATCGAAAAGTGCTCTCTGCGTACTCTGCGCCTCTGCGGTTCATGTTTTTGAATTTCTGTCTTAGAAGACAGAACAATTAATAATCTTCAAAAAAATACTAAGCACAGAATTTTTTGAATTAAGGATTTACATCATGAAAAAACTCAAACTCGTCATGGTCGGCAATGGAATGGCAGGCGTGCGCACTCTCGAAGAATTATTGAAGATTGCGCCAGATTTGTACGACATCACAGTCTTTGGCGCGGAGCCCTATGCTAACTACAATCGTATTTTGTTGTCACCGGTTTTAGCGGGTGAGCAAACGATTAAAGACATCATGCTCAATGATGTGGACTGGTATGTCGATAACAATATCACTCTGTATCTGGGTAAAAAAATCGTCAAAATTGATCGCTATAAGCGCGTCGTGATCGCTGAAGATGGCATGGAAACGGAATACGATAGATTGCTGATTGCAACAGGTTCCACGCCATTCATGTTGCCAGTGCCGGGCAAAGATCTACAAGGTGTGATCGCCTATCGCGACATCCACGACACCAATGCCATGATCGCTGCAGCGGAAGAACACACGCATGCCGTCGTGATTGGTGGCGGCCTACTCGGCTTAGAAGCGGCTAACGGTTTAAAGATGCGAGGTATGAATGTTTCGGTTGTCCACTTGCCCGCTTGGTTGATGGACAGACAGTTAGATCTAACCGCTGGCAAGATGCTGCAAAAATCTTTAGAAGATCGCGGGCTTAATTTTCTGCTTGAGAAAAATACTGAAGCCCTGCTAGGTGATGAAAACGGCCATGTGAAAGCAATCCGTTTTTCAGATGGTTTAGAAATTCCTACGCAACTAGTGGTGATGGCAGTCGGTATCCGTCCCAATACGGCTCTAGCGGAATCGGCAGGACTGTTTTGCAATCGAGGTCTGATCGTGAATGACACCATGCAAACTTATGATCCGCGCATTTATGCGGTTGGTGAATGCGTGAACCATCGTGGCACGGTGTACGGCTTGGTCGCACCTCTATTTGAAATGGCCAAGGTCTGCGCGAATCATCTCGCGAATTTTGGCATTGGTCGTTATCAAGGCTCGGTCACGTCGACCAAACTTAAAGTGACCGGCATCGATCTGTTTTCAGCCGGCGATTTTTCAGGCGGCAAAGATACCGAAGAAATCATCTTGTCCGACCCTATCGGCGGTGTCTACAAAAAGTTAGTACTAAAAGACGACAAACTGATCGGTGCTTGCTTGTATGGCGACACGGTTGATGGCAGTTGGTATTTCAAGCTGCTGCGAGAAGGAAAAAACATTGCCGAGATACGTGATTCACTCATGTTTGGCGAATCGAATACCGGCGACGTCGGTCATGAAGGTCATACCAAAGCAGCATCGATGCCAGACACCGCCGAGGTCTGCGGTTGCAATGGCGTGTGTAAAGGGACGATCGTCAAAGCGATTAAAGAAAAAGGTCTATTCACCTTAGAAGATGTGCGAAAACATACGAAGGCATCGGCATCCTGTGGTTCCTGTACGGGCCTAGTTGAGCAGATCATCATGTTCACCGCGGGTGGTGATTATTCGGCGACACCCAAAGCCAAGGCCATGTGTTCATGCACGGATCACTCGCATCACGCGGTACGTGAAGCGATCAAAGTCAATCATCTATTGACTGTAGCGTCAGTTCAACAATTCATGGAATGGCGTACGCCAAATGGTTGCGCGAGTTGCCGCCCTGCTTTGAACTACTACCTAATTTCGACCTGGCCGAAAGAAGCGGTAGATGATCCACAATCACGTTACATCAATGAACGCTCGCATGCGAATATTCAAAAAGATGGTACCTACTCGGTGATTCCACGTATGTGGGGTGGTGAAACTAATGCTTCTGAATTGCGCAGAATTGCCGACGTGGTCGACAAATTCAATATTCCAACCGTCAAGGTTACGGGTGGTCAACGTATTGATTTACTCGGTGTGAAGAAAGAAGACTTACGTGCGGTCTGGCAAGATCTGGGCATGCCATCTGGCCTCGCCTACGCCAAAGGTTTGCGTACAGTGAAGACTTGCGTGGGTAGTGAATGGTGTCGCTTCGGCACGCAAAATTCCACGCTCATGGGGCAGCAATTAGAACGCGAATTGGCACGCATGTATGCGCCCCACAAAGTCAAACTCGCTGTCTCTGGCTGTCCGCGCAATTGCGCCGAAGCTGGCATCAAAGACGTCGGGGTGATCGGTGTCGATTCAGGTTGGGAAGTGTATGTGGGTGGCAATGGCGGCATCAAAACCGAAGTCGCGCAATTTTTGGTCAAGCTCAAGACGCATCAAGAAGTCATGGAATATACAGGCGCTTTTTTACAACTGTATCGCGAAGAAGGCTGGTACTTAGAGCGCACTGTGCACTACATCGCCCGTGTTGGTCTCGACTATGTGAAACAACAGATTCTAGAAAATGCCGCACGACGTGAAGAGCTATATCAACGCTTATTGTTCTCACTGGAAGGCGAGGTTGATCCTTGGCATGAACCCGAGAAAGCGCAAGTGGATACAAGGCAATTTGAGCGGATTGGTTGAGTTGAATTGATAATATGCCCCCTCTCCCGTAAGCGGGAGAGGGTTGGGGTGAGGGTGGTTCAGCAAAGTTGAGACATCAATCAAAGCATGCTCATAAACTTCTTATATGAATCGTGATTTTGCTTGTAGCACCCCAACTGCCCTCATCCCTAACCCTTCTCCCGCTTGCGGGAGAAGGGAATCTAAAACAAACAAAGGAAAAACCATGTCCCAAGAATGGCAACTCATCTGTCGCGTAGACGACATTCCAGTCCTCGGTGCGCGCGTCGTCAAACGACAGGCGAAGACCGACGTCGCGATCTTCAGAAATACCGAAGACAAGATTTTCGCGCTCTTAGATAAGTGTCCACACAAAGGTGGGCCACTATCGCAAGGTATCGTCTTTGGTGAAAAAGTCGCTTGCCCTTTGCATAACTGGAACATAGAATTGCCGACAGGTTGTGCGGTATCTCCCGACGAAGGTTGCACGCAAAAATTCAGTGTCAAGGTTGAAGCAGATCAAGTGTATTTGTGTAGTCACGAGTTGCTGACTTTAGTGGTCGAATCTTAATTTCACTGAAAGCCAAGGGTCAAGGTCAGAAACTATGCACGAGACAAAATCTATCTGTTGTTACTGCGGTGTTGGTTGTGGTGTCATCATTGAATCCGATGGAGCACAGGTCACCGGTGTACGCGGCGATCCGACCCATCCGGCCAACTTCGGTAAGCTGTGCAGCAAAGGAAGTAGTTTGCATTTGACCGCACAGCCAATGCTGCAACAACAAGTACGTGCTTTGTATCCCGAGATGCGCACAACGCGTGATCAAAAAAGACAACGGGTCGATTGGGATAGCTGCCTGGAAACGATGGCAGACAAATTTGCGAGCTGCATACAAACGCATGGCGCGGATAGCGTCGGCTTCTATATCTCCGGCCAATTACTCACTGAGGATTATTACGTCTTCAATAAATTGGCTAAGGGGTTAATTGGAACCAATAACATCGACAGCAATTCGCGACTCTGCATGTCAAGCGCTGTCGCTGGGTATAAGCAAAGTTTGGGTGCCGATGCGCCGCCTTGTAGTTATGAGGATATAGAACTGGCGGATTTAATTTTCATTGCTGGCTCAAACACAGCGTATGCGCATCCTATTTTGTATCGTCGTATAGAGCAGGCACGCGAGACTAATCCTGATCTCAAGCTCATCGTAGTTGATCCACGTCGCACCGATACCGCACGTGATGCCGATTTGCATTTAGCGATTTTGCCTGGCACCGATGTCGCCCTGTTTCATGGCATGCTGCATTTATGTTTGTGGGAAGACTTCATAGACATACAATTTATCGCTGCGCATACCGAAGGCTTCGCCGAACTCAAACAAACGGTACGTGATTTCACGCCTGCCTTTACCGCACAGATCTGCGGTATCGCCGAGAAAGACTTGATCCAAGCTGCACGTTGGTTTGGGCAAAGTAAAGCGGCTCTCTCACTATATTGCCAAGGTTTGAATCAATCGAGTTCAGGCTCAGCAAAAAATAGTGCCCTGATAAATTTACATCTAGCGACAGGACAAATCGGCAAACCCGGTGCTGGCCCTTTTTCCTTAACCGGACAACCTAATGCGATGGGCGGACGCGAAGTCGGTGGCATGGCAAATCTACTGTCGGCGCATCGTGATCTCAGTAATCCTGCGCATCGCGCAGAGCTTGCCTCGCTATGGGATATACCTT
>JAYVHZ010000383.1:0-3717 GCA_043770645.1 Undibacterium sp.
CTTCGTTCAGATCTTCAAAACCGTGGGTAAGTGAATTCATCACAAAGTTGGTGAGTATCTGGGAAATCGCACCGGGGTAGCCATCGATGATCAAATCGTTTGGACAATCAATCTCAATTGCGATATTGCGTCCCTTTAATTTGGGTTGTAGCGAAGTTAAAATTTCGTTGAGGTAGGAATGCAGCTGAAATCGGCGTTTATCATTCGAGGTTTGATCAACTGCCACTTGCTTAAAGCTTCGAACCAAGGCAGCCGCGCGTTTGGTATTGGTGCTCATGATGCGCAAGCTTTGATCTAAGGTGTCTAAGAATTGCGCGCGTTGTGCTTCGTCAAATTGCTCTGCGAGTATGTCTTTACGGGTCAAACGAACTTCTTCAATCAGATGGCTGGTCGCCGTCACGCAAATTCCTAACGGCGTATTGATTTCGTGCGCAACACCAGCAACCAAGCCCCCTAGAGACGCTAGTTTTTCTTGCCTGACTAATTCTGTTTGTGCTTCTTGCAAAGCGAGCAGAGCTTGATTTAAAGCTTCATTTTGCAGTTCGAGGTTAACCTTAGTCTGACGTAATTCGCGATCCGCATTCACACGTGAAATAGCCACAGCAATATGATTCGCAACGAAGGCGAGCAGTTCGAGATCGCCATGTCCGTAAGTAGTTTGAGAGTCATAACTTTGCACTACGATGACGC
The DNA here is from genome assembly GCA_043770645.1 of Undibacterium sp. Classification (GTDB taxonomy): domain Bacteria; phylum Pseudomonadota; class Gammaproteobacteria; order Burkholderiales; family Burkholderiaceae_D; genus Undibacterium. The sequence goes on from JAYVHZ010000383.1 coordinate 691, forward strand.
CATAAATTTTGTCTTTGATCAGGATAGGAACGCCTAACCAACTTTCTATACCTTGCCCTCCGAGAATCTGTTTAATGTCGCCGTCTCTAATGAGTTCTCTTAAACGACCGGAATCAATCAGTTGTGCTTTTCCGGTGTGTACCACAAAAGAGGTCATTCCCATCCCTAGGGGAAAGCGCGAATGCGATGGAACCGGATCTTTTTCGTCGACGAAATATTGAATACTAATTTCTTCCGTCTCTTGGTGATATAGTGCGACCAAAAAGTTTTTGGCGACAATCAGATTTTCGACAATTAAGTGAATTTTGCGATAGAGATGACTCGCTTCTTCGCCAGAAAACGATAATTCAGCGATGGCATAAAGTGCGCTCTGTATCTTTTCTGAACGTCGTCGCTCGGCGATTTCATGTGCCAATAGCGCCGTTCTTTCTTGTACTGCCCGCTCTAATTTATCAACACTCTGGAAGGCCTCTAAAGCATTCGAAATATGTCTGGCAATTAACTCAAATAAAGCCTGATCTTCTTCTGAGTAAAGCACATGCTGATCATAACTTTGCACGACCATGGCACCAAGCGTGCGCTTTTCATGGTCAATTAAGGGATAACCCATCCAATGTTCCGAGGGCGCCCCCGTGATTTCTATCTGTTCAACTAAAGTCACTCGCTCCATCTCGGCGCGATCAGCGATCAAAGGTCTTTGGTTCAAAATAACCCATTTTGTTAAAGAGGAACCAGGAACTTCGAGCTTGAAACGTTTGTTTGGATCTGGTGGTGGATCAACTTCGTCTAAAAAGTAGGCGAATTGTATCGATGCGTCGTCAGGGTTATATAGCGCGATATAGAAATTTTTTGCATACATGATGCGACTGAGCGCGACATGAATTGCATGTAAAAAATCACGCATATTATTCGAATCTGAGGAGATCTTAGCTATCTCCAAAACCATGGCTTGTACTGCTTCTAGACGCTGTAAGCGATTTTCCATCTTTTTATCCCTGGCAAATTAGCTGCTCAATGAAATATCGAAACTGGAACTCGATGTGATGTAACACTCTTTGTCGAGAAGAGTAGTCGAAATCAAAGTGAAATGAAATGCCGCCGTGGTCATTGGACCCTATTTTTTTCGCAGGTTTGTCAGAGCGATTATTCGTATTGTCATACTCAGCTGATAGAATCTGTCAGAATCTTTATGAATTAATGATCGAGGAAATTTGCATGAGCACATCAGAAACGCCGAATGAGAATAAGGCAAAGCAGACTACAACACAGATTAGCGAATTTAAAAGCAAAAGTGGCTTGAAACGTATTTTTTCTGCTTTTTTTTACTCACTCGATGGATTGAAAGCTGCCTGGAAACAAGAGCATGCATTTCGACAGGAATTGATTTTGGTTGTTATTGGTGCTGTCGTCGCTTTGTCTTTGCCCGTATCTGCATTTGAAAAGCTAATGATGATTGCGGTGCTGGTATTGATGTTGATCGTGGAATTGCTTAATTCGGCAATCGAAGCCGTGGTTGATCGAGTCTCATTGGAGCGACACGCGCTGTCAAAAAATGCAAAAGACTTCGGCAGTGCGGCCGTGCTGTTAACTTTTCTGATGGCAGTCGCAACTTGGGCTGTGATTTTATTTGATCGCTTTTATTACTAATTGTCTTTCGATTTTTATTTTTAGTTTGGTGCGTCAGTGCACCAACAGCGAGCCGAGTTCGTTGATACCTTACATTCATTTCCTCGACGAGCTAAAAATGATCTTACAGAAAATCTTCCTCAAAAGTTTAGTTTTGGTTTTCCTGCTGTACTCAGGTATCACAGCCGCTTTGGCAAACCGCGATCAGGGACAATATCAAATTTTGCATGCGCGTTATGGCACCGCTGAACGAAATGTCGATGTGACTCAGGCACTTAAAGAGTTGGCGCAGCGTGACCGAACTTTTCGTATGGGGAATCACAGTTTTCAAATTGACCCGCACCCCAATCGGGTAAAGACACTGCGTATTTATGCCCGAAGTGATCGAGGCGAAACTCGAACTTTCGAATACCGCGAAGGTAGCGTGATTGATGGTGAATTGTTTAAAGCTTGGGATCGTGGCGATTGGGGACGCGATGGGGACTATCGAGGCGGTTGGGATGGTCGTGGTGACCAAAATGATCGTCGACATGGTGGCCGAGATGATCGCGATGATGGGGAATATCTGATCCTGAGCGCGCGCTATGGTACTTTTGAACGCAATGTTGACGTGACTGATAAATTGAAACAGTTGGCAAGTCGTGACCGCGAATTTCGGATGGGTAATCGCAGCTTTGGTATCGATCCGCATCCCAATCGTGTCAAGACATTGCGGATCTATGTGCGTAGTGCTCGCGGCGAAACACGTACTTTTGAGTACAGGGAAGGCAATGTCGTTGATGGCGCCTTGTTCAAGAGCTGGGGACGTGGCAATTGGGGCAATCGTCGAGACCATAGAGGCGGTTGGGGCGATGAGCAAGAAGGTGATCGCAATGGATCATATGAGGGTAATGGACGCGACAATCGGCAGCGTAGCAATCAAGATAATCGTGAGTTCTCGCAGTTGACGATACACGATGCATATTATGGAATAGAAAACCGTAAAGTTAACGTGACAGGCGTTTTACAATCCTTAGTTCGAGACGGTAGATTAGAAATGCGGGTCGAAAACGCGACTATCGGTGGAAGCGATCCAGCGCCCGGTATTCCGAAAACTTTATGGGTAACTTATTCTCTCAATGGACAACGTGCACAAACGGTGCGTGTCGATGAACGTGGATGGCTTAATTTGCGTTAATTGAGAAGAAAATTAGGCTGACGATTCAGTTCACTTTTAAAAACGGATTCCGATATGTTCAGAATCCGTTTTTTAGTTTTGGTATCAAGTTTAAGTTTGCTCTAAAGCCTGATCTAAACGCAGCAAAAATTCTTTGGCATTTTCCAAGCTAAAAACTAAAGGCGGTTTTAGTTTTAAAACGTTGTCGTAAGGCCCATCGGTCGATAATAAAATACGATGCGCTT
>JAYVHZ010000384.1:0-3970 GCA_043770645.1 Undibacterium sp.
TTTGTCGTTGTAGGTATCTGCCACATAGACTTTGCCGTCTTTGGCAACGGCAACGCCAATCGGGCCATTAAATTGCGCCTGCTGTGCTGCGCCATCGCGATAGCCAGCGACACCGTTTCCTGCCAATGTAGAGACTTGTCCTTTCGGCGTGATTTTGCGGATCACGTGATTGCCCGTATCGGCCACATACAGATTGCCTTGCTTGTCGATGGCGAGCGCAGATGGTGTGTGAAATTTGGCTGCTTGCGCACCACCCTCGACTGCATCAGCAAAACCTTCGGTGCTGCCGGCATAGATGATTGTCTCGCCCTTCTTATTGATCTTCAAAATCCGATTATGCTCACCCGCATCGGCAATATAGATATTGCCTTGTGCATCAAAAACGATACCGTTAGGATCGCTAAAAATCTCCGCACTATTCGGATCTTGGTTGAGCGAATACTGAACAGCAAACTGCGTGATCTGCGCTTCCCATAACATATCGGTGACGAGGGGTTTTTTTGCGAAGACGGTTTTGAGCGGTGTCGGGAGCGGCGATTCAGAGCGGAACACATAATAGCCAGAGACAACTAACCCAGACACCATCAAAACGGCAGAGAGAAGAAACAAGGAACGGCGTTGCATGAATAAAAAAGTCCTCAAACATTCATCGGGATGCGCAGCATAACAAGCATGGGCTGGGTTTTGTAGAGTTTTTGGTGGTTTGTGCTGAAAATTCTGACATTGTGAAAAAAGGAAAAAGCGTAACGAGGACACAGTTTGTCATTCCTGCGTAGGTAGGAATCTAGCGCCGTTCGTTGCTCAACTAAAGACGCTGGGCTCCTGCGTACGCAGGAGCGACACTAATATCGTTATTGTTTGTTCGACTTGTGTATAACTACGCCTTCAAGTCAAAGCTAGGGATGGGTTTAAACCACACAAGCCAACTAAATTTTAACGTCTTAATATATTTAACCGAAACTTCTGTGCATAATTGCGGTCTACTCACCCAGTTTCGACTCCTTAATTGACTACTCTCACTGCCAACTCAATATGAAAACCAGCCAAGCGTATTCCAAAAAACTGTGCCAACGATCCCTCTTGAGCCTCGCCCTCATCGCCGCTTTTTCGACGAATAGCATGGCGCAAGACGCGGCAGCCACTACCAAGACCGTCCCAGTTTTCTATAACGGACAAGCCCAAGTCGTGCCGGGTTTTCAAGACAAATCGCAGTGGATCAAACAAGAATTATGGGTAGAGACAGAATTCGATAGCGATGCCGATGGCAAGCCAGATCGTGTGCACGTTGCCGTCACTCGCCCTAAACAAACCGAGACCGAGGGCTTAAAGGTCGCAGTGGTGTATGAGTCATCGCCCTACTTCGCTGGCACCATGAAGAACCAAAAAATGTGGGATGTGAAGCACGAATTAGGCAGTGAGCCGCCACCGCGTCCAGTCAATGAGCAAGCCAAATTTATCCCAGTGCGCCCAGAGATTTCTAAAACCGAAATCGACACTTGGCTGCCGCGTGGCTTCGCCGTTGTCCACTCAGAAGCGCCGGGCACGGGCTTATCGCAAGGCTGTCCAACGGTCGGTGGTGCACCAGAAGAATTAGCACCCAAAGCCGTCATCGATTGGCTCAATGGTCGCGCCAAAGGCTACACCAGCATCGATGGCAATCAAGAAGTCAAAGCTAGCTGGGCAACAGGTAAAGTCGGTATGACTGGTACTTCCTACAACGGCACCATTCCTTTAGCCGCCGCGACGACAGGCGTGGCTGGCCTAGAAGCGATTATCCCAATCGCCCCAAATACCTCTTACTATCACTACTACCGCAGCAATGGTTTGGTGCGTCACCCAGGCGGTTATCTGGGCGAAGACATTGATCAACTGTATGACTTCATCTACAGCGGCGCACCAGAAAAACGCGACTACTGCAACAAGACCATACGTGATGGTTTGTACCCTGCCAAATATGATCGCAAAAATGGCGACTACAATGATTTCTGGGCTGATCGTGACTTGCTCACCAAGATCAAAGGCGTCAAAGCCGCGACTTTATTGGCGCATGGTCAGCATGATTGGAACGTCATGCCCGAGCATTCAATTCGCATTTACGATGCTTTGAAAAAACAAGGTGTAGCGACCCAACTCTACTTGCATCAAGGTGGACACGGTGGTGGTACACCGCCATTAGAAATGCGCAATCGCTGGTTCTCGCATTATCTGTACGGTGTCGATAATGGAGTAGAGCGCGATGCCCGCGCCATGATCGTTCGTGAGAGCACTGAACGCGGCGCACCGCCAACACCGTATTTGGATTTCCCAAATCCTGAGGCGAGCAATGTCACATTGAGCTTGGGTGCAGGTGGTAACAAAGCCGGTAGCTTACAGCTCCAAGCACAAAGCAAAACCGCCAGCAAAGCCATCATTGAAAAACTCGTCGATGACGTGCAATACAAAGGCGGCGTGCTCGCCAGCGCAGAGCAATCGCCACATCGCTTGATCTACGCCACGCCAGAGTTGACCGAGTCCGTCCATTTGTCCGGCACACCAAGTATCAAGATCCGTCTTGCCGCCAACAAAACCGCCGCCAACTTGTCCGTCTGGTTGGTCACCTTACCGTTTGATGGCAAAGAAGTCGGCTCCAACGGGCAGCTCGGCGTCGTCACCCGAGGCTGGGCAGATCCACAAAATCATAGGGCATTGACTAAGACCGGCAACTACGATTCCAAACTCGCAGGTACACCCTTAGTACCAGGAAAATTCGTTGATCTGACCTTCGATCTACAAGCGATGGACCGCGTGATCCCAGCAGGCAAACGCCTAGCATTAATGATCATGTCCAGCGATCATGACTTTACGCTGTGGCCAAAGGCTGGGACAGAATTGAGCGTCGATCTGTCGCAGACGTCCATTGTTCTGCCAGTGGTAGGTGGCGTGGATAATTTGAAAAAGGGATTGGGTAATTAGTCTGACCGAACACAAAGGCGGTGGTATGGCGAAAGCGCAGCAAACTGAATTGGAAAAATTAGCAGGATTAGGTCCAAAATCCAGTGCCATGCTGCGTCAAATCGGCATCCACACTGCCGCTGAGTTATTAGCTGCAGATCCATATCATTTGTATCTGCAGCTAAAGCAAGCTCTCCCCTCGACGAGTTTGAACATGCTCTACGCCATCATGGGCGCACAAGAAAACCGTCACTGGCAAGAGATCAAGCGAGAGCGACGTCTAGAGATTTTGTTGCGATTAGAGGAGTTGGGTATTGCATAGATTTGCGATATCTCCTAGGTGCTGAACTGATTTTGTAGGTTGGGCTGATAAGCCCAACGTATTGAAAATTAGAACGGAAATCGTTGGGCTTATCAGCCCAACCTACTATGCGGATGTCTGTGCAGTGCTTCAAGGCGTGACTCTAGGAACGGAATGTATTCACCAAGCCCGTTTGGCGGACTCTCTGTATCGACAGCTTTCAAAAAGGCCAACGCTGTTGATAAATCTTGTTCGGTAACTCCGGGAACATCTAGCTCCCAAGCAATTGACTCTGCCAACGCGGTTAATGATGCGTGAGCTGATCCCTCAGGAGGATTGCTGTATTGCACGTATGTGTGCCGCAAAATTGCAAGACCATTCTGTGCAATTGCCAAGGCCTCGGCCAATTTTCCTTCTCGCTGTTTTCGTAAGGCACGACCAAAAGCTGCACTGGCCTTCAGTGCTGCAACGACACTTCGAATGGAGTCAATTAGACGCACAGTGTTCTATTTTTTTAGATTCGTTGGGTGGGCTCGGCCTCATAGTTCATGGCCTACTTGGCTACCCATGTCATAAGTTAATGATTAATTCTCACAGACAAACCCATGATCTCTCTTGTAGTCATGTAGGGCGGGTGCAACCCGCGCTGTGCTTGAATTAAACGACATTTCTCGAACTTAGTGTACCCAAGTCACGCTAACTTTTGGTAGTCCTCAAGCGGTGGGCGGCGCGGGTTGC
>JAYVHZ010000385.1:0-7736 GCA_043770645.1 Undibacterium sp.
GTTCGTTAATTTTAACTGGTTGAAAAACGCCCGGCACAGAAGATGATGCCCGCACTGCCAAACCGGTGTTGCCTCGTTGGAAGAGGATGGGCGTTCCCGTATTCAAGTCGGTAGCGACCGCACCAAATGGTTTTTTCAATTTTTCAATCGAAGCCTGTCCAACCATTTTATTCACGTAGTTTTGCAAGGCCTCACCTTTTAGCACACCACTACTTTTGGAAAAAAAAGGTAAAGACCAATCAGAAATTGTGGCTTCATCCATATCCAAAGCCATTTTCTGCAAAACAAAGCCATTATTTCCGGCCGCATACATCGCACCAACAACACTGCCAGCACTAGTCCCCACAACGATATCCGGCACAATTCCTTGCGCTTCAAGAACCTTGATGACGCCAATGTGCGCAAAACCTCTGGCAGCACCACCACCGAGCGCCAAACCAATCCGAACAGGTCTTAGCGTCTTTGGCGGCGCTGGCAAATCTTGCTTCACGGTTGGCTGAGGATTCGATGTCGAGACCGGTATAGGACTCGCACAACCAAATAGCAACACAACACTAATCGACAACAAAACAAAGGGACGCAAAGAACCAGCAAGCAGGCTGCACATAGGATTTTTATGGGAATTTAAGATGGTCGTTTCCTGCACAGAATGTACTTAGGAAAGAATAAATTTCAGCAGATATTGTAAGAGCTAAATTGGCGGAAGCGGTGAGATTCGAACTCACGAAGGACTCTCATCCTCGCTAGTTTTCAAGACTAGTGCCTTCAACCGCTCGGCCACACTTCCGTCTTTAGCTAGATTTAAAAAATTCATCACTTTCGCGATCAATCTTCTAAGCCCAAAATTATATCTGAACATTACAATTTCCGGTAAGTTTTTTTACGAATTTATTTTATCGTGCTAAAGAAGGAAGGCTAAATTTTTTCGAAATTAAATCGGAAAATTTTTCGACTTCCAAAGGTCGAGAAAATAAATAGCCCTGAATTTCATCGCAACCCATTTTTTGCAAAAAAGCGAATTGCTCTCGATTTTCCACACCTTCGGCTATCACTCTATGCCTCATCTGTTTTGCCATACTGATGATGGCACTGGCAATTGCACAATCATCTACATCATCTGGTATCCCTTGTATGAATGAGCGATCAATTTTTAAGGTATCAATTGGGAATTTTTTCAAGTAGGACAAACTCGAAAATCCAGTCCCAAAATCATCCAAAGCGAGCTTGACACCTAACGCCGTAATCTCATCCATAATTTTGACGACACCATCGGCATTTTGCATCAACATACTTTCGGTGATTTCTAATTCTAACCAGCTCGGTAAAATCTGATGTCGTGTCAGTGCCTGCTCAATGAGATCGGGCAATGACGTTGTAAACTCTTTTGCAGAAACATTGACAGCGATGCGAAACGGTGTAATTCCCGCATCTTGCCAAATTCTTGCTTGCGTGCAGGCAGCGTCCAATACCCAGGCGTCGATTTGTAAAATTAAATTTGACTCTTCAGCGACCGAGATAAATTCATTCGGAGGAATAATGCCGTCTTGAGGATGTGCCCAGCGTATCAAGGCTTCTGCACCGAGCACCTGTCCGGTGTAAATATCAACTTTAGGTTGATAGAGGAGAAAAAATTCATCACGTTGCAATGCTCGGCGCATCCCTGATTCCAAATACAAGCGCCCTGCAATCATGCGATTCATTTCAACATCGTAAAACGCATAACTTCCGCTCAGCTTTTCACTCTGGCACTTCGCCTTAAACATCGCAATATCCGCTTTTTGTAGCAGTTCTTCAGCGTCACCACCATCTTGAGGATAGATACTAATACCGATGCTGGCACCGAGACGGAGTTCATGTCCATCGATTTGAAAAGTTGGATCAAGTGTCGCCAACATTTTTTGCGCTACGACGCCAGTATGAAAATGCTGTTTAACATCATGCAATGCCACTGCAAACTCATCACTTCCCAGACGTGCGATCACATCATTCTCGCGCAAAGCAGATCGAAAACGTTCAGCTACCTGTATCAATAGGAGATCGCCAATGCGATGCCCAAGCGTATCGTTGATCGGTTTAAAGCGATTTAAATCAATAAACATCACCGACATGGAAATATCGTTTCTTTGGCTCTGCTGCAAAGCATTGTCGATTAATTTCTTAAATAAAGTTCGGTTCGGCAGATCGGTCAGAGGATCATAATAGGCAAGATGATTAATTTTTTCTTCGGAGCGTTTTCTGTCCGTAATATCACTGAGATACCCGATCATACCGATAGGCTGCGAGTGCTCATCTAGTAGCGTTGATAAACTCAAACTAGCCCAAAAAATTTCACCGTTTTTTTTGCGCCGACGCACTTCCATTTCGCGTCCGCCTTGCTCCAAAAAGACATCGCGATGTAGATCATCTTCGACCTCGTCTAACTCGTACAAAAACAAAATATTTTGTCCGATTGCTTCGCTTGAGGTGTAACCAAACAGTTTTTCTGCACCGAGATTCCAGCTCAAAATAAAGCCAGCTAAATCCATGGTGATCACGGATTCATGGATTTGGTCGAGAATTTGTGCATGTACAGAATGGGATCGGATCGCTGAATCAAATTTACTATACAAAGCAATACGGGAAGCAAACAAGCGCGCGGTAAGCGACGTTAAAAAATTTAGTTTCTTCAGATCGTCTTCTGAAAAAAAACCTTTTTTTCCAGAGAGCACATAGTAGTTCTCGGCACAGATTTGCCGGCACACGACATCTTCATGCTGTGTAGGCAAATGCCTTGTAAACTCAAGTTCGCAATCAAAGAAGTTAAGCTTGATGACACGGTTTACCGCAATCACCAATTCTTCACCAGAAAGGCACAAAATGGCTTCGCATAATTCCGAACCAAGCGAAACATCCTGATGCGATTCAAAAGGTGGACGCATTACATGTCCTGACAAACTTGATTCACCCAAGCGTATGCCTGGGATAAATTGTCATAATAGCTGCCGGCGGTCATTTGTGAAGCCGACCTAGCTGTCACAAAATTTTCTGAGTAAGACCTGTCTGACAATTCGACGAAACGCAAATTGTCACCCAAGAGACCAGCTTTATCTAACAAGGCGTCTCTCACTTCATCTTGTAGACTGAGTGGCTTCAAAATTTCCCACAGGGGGCAGCCGAACAGCAGATCCAGTAAGGAGAACATACCGACCATAAAAGCCGAATCTTGCGCATCCCTGTCTCCACCTTGTTGGCGACAAATCGCCTCCATGCAGCTGGCGCGAAATGCAGCCCTTAACATCAAGGGATTGAGGCTGTTGCCTTGCGCATTTTGACGTGCATAGAGCAAGAGCTGCAACCATCGTTGCAGCTGTCGACGCCCCAACAGATTAATCGCCTGCACAAAACTACTGACTTTCACAGTTTGCGCAAATGCGGCTGAGCTGACCAGCTTAAACAACATGAATGAGAGTGTCGGATCCTGTTTAAACAAAGTTTCCAATTCTTTAGACTCGGCGTCCATGGAAACTAGCCCTAAGAGTTTTAAAAGACGGGCTCTCGAAGTCGGATCAGAAGTACGTGAGTGATTGGTTGGCGAAAAAGCAAAATCACCCGAAAAAAAACTAAACCCTGCATTTTTAGCCAGATCAAAACTTTGCAAAGAGTTCAAATTTTTTGCCAGATGTTGGCTATGCTGCAAATTAAAAATCCAAGGCTGGGTATGAGATGGAATACCCGATTCGCAGTCAACAGCGATACCTCGCGTATCTGGCCACAATAATTGTGCTTTAGAATTGAAATCATCCATCATGACTCTGACACCAGATTGATGTAGATATTTCAAACGCTGTTGCACGTCCTTAGATTCACAATTAGCTTCGCGAACACACAAAACGACATACTTGGCGTAATCACGGGTTTCGAAATCAAGAGGTAAGCCGAGGGGATCCGCAAGAGGGACAAAGAACAATAGTGGTGAAATTTTCTCAAAAAAACCACTTTGACTTAGATAATTCAAAAGAATTAAACATTGCGCATCATCCCTGTCGATAAAGCTTGGCAATAAACCAAGCAACTTTTGCTGGCCATTTACGATCGGTAATAAAGTAGCAATTGGAATCATTGAATCCACATTTCCCGTCATCTAAGTTTTACAATGAAGTGCTGCAAAGCAATTTATATCCTGATAGTAAGTTGAAAATTACACAATTGCAAGTGCATTTTTAACATAAGTTTTAAAATATTGACCTTGTGGGTTGTACAACACAAGAAACCTATGTGGCTTGTACTTTTTTAGGATTGTGAATTAACGAAAACCGCTATAAAAATAGCTGCTGCAAATCGTTTAGAAAGCGGCGTCCGAGTTCGGTCGGTTGAATTTTTAGATGGTCACGAAACAGCAAACCACGCGCTTCAGCCTGATTGAGGGCTGTTTCCATCGAGTTGAGCAATATGCCAGTTCGCTCATAAAACAAGCCTGTTTCAAAACCTTGATTCAAACGCAGAGCGTTGAGCATAAATTCAAATGGCAATTCATCTCTGGCGATTTCATGACTTTCCTGAATTGGATTACCAAGTTTAACCGCATCCATATACATCTTTGGTTGCTTATGACGCACTTGGCGAATCACTCGATGGGGAAATGAGAGCTTAGAATGCGCACCCGCGCCGACACCCAAATAATCACCAAAATTCCAGTAATTCAAATTGTGCCGAGATGCTTTTCCCGGCTTCGCAAAAGCAGAAACCTCATAATGCTCATAGCCAGCGGCTGCCATGCGCAATTGAATTTGCTCCTGCATTTCTGCGCTCAGATCATCATCAGGAATGGCGGGTGGATACTTCGCAAAATAAGTATTTGGCTCCAAAGTCAAATGGTAGAGCGACAAATGATTGGGGTTAAAGCGTAAAGCGATTTCCAAATCTGAAATCGACTCAGCCAAAGTTTGCGATGGCAAAGCAAACATGACATCCAAATTAAAATTCTCGAAATTATCCTGGGCGATTGCGATAGCACGCTGCGCTTCATCACCATTATGAATCCGCCCTAACGACGATAAATGTCGCGAATTGAAACTCTGAATTCCTATCGATAATCGATTTACGCCACTACGACGATACTGCTTAAATTTTTCTGCTTCGAAGGTACCGGGATTCGCTTCCATCGTAATTTCCGCGGCAGAATCAATCGGCAGTAAAGTTCGTACATCCGATAACAAACGATCCAAGCCAGCCGCCGACATCAAACTCGGCGTACCACCGCCAATAAAAATCGTATAGATTTTTCTGCCCCAGATCATCGGCAAAGCCGCCTCTAAATCAGCGCGCACCGCGGTCAGATAGGCGTCTTCATCAAACTGATTTTTCACCTCATGCGAATTAAAATCGCAATACGGACATTTTTTGACACACCAGGGAAAATGAATATACAAAGACAGCGGCGGCAAAGCCTGTAAATTAAGCGCGCCTGGACTGAGATAATTGTGCTGCACTAAAGCGGGTATATCACTGATCGTCTTTGGCCTGTTTTGCCCGGACTCAGTTGACGTATGCTGAGAAGTGGGAATTGGCTTTATCGGAATCATGTTAATTTCTTGAGCAATTCTTGCAATGCCAGCGCACGATGTGACAAGACATTTTTCTGTTCTGCACTTAACTCAGCTACGGTTTTGGCAAATTCTGGCAAATAAAAGTAGGGATCGTAACCAAATCCACCGTCACCCCTAGCCTGATCAATGATTTCTCCGTGCCATCGCCCATCGGCAATCACTGGTTGCGGATCGTCTGCGGATCTGACGTAAACCAACACGCAATAGTAATAAGCTGAACGATCATCTTGATTCACCAGAGCCGCGATCAATTTTTCATAATTGCGTTGATCTGATTTGGGTTCACCAGCATATCGCGCCGACTGTACACCAGGAGCGCCGCCCAAAGCCCGTACACAAATACCGGAATCGTCCGCGATTGCTGGCAATCCTGTTTGTGCCGAAGCATGTCTGGCTTTTGCCAAAGCATTTTCGACAAAAGTAAAAAAAGGCTCCTCAGCATCAGCCACGCCTAGTTCAGCCTGCGCAACGAAATCCATTCCCAATGGCGCTAGAATTTGCTGAAACTCTTTAAGTTTGCCCGCATTATTCGACGCTAGTACGATTTTTTGTTTCATGTTAATTCAATTTGAGCTCGATCAGATCGCCAACACTTGCTTTTGCTTAGCGATTATTTCTTGAATTCCGGCTTGAGCCAAATCCAATAATTGATTCAATGCCTGTCGATCAAACGCGACACCTTCGGCAGTCCCCTGCACTTCAATAAAATGGCCATTTTCATCCATCACCACATTCATGTCCGTGTCGCAGTCAGAGTCTTCCAAATAGTCCAGATCTAGAACCGGAACGCCTTTGAACACACCAACTGAAATTGCGGCAATAAAATGTTTCACTGGGATTTGCGCAATCACCCCTTGCGCCTGCAATTTTGCGAACGCATCATAAGCGGCGACCATCGCACCAGAAATAGCCGCAGTGCGTGTACCGCCATCGGCTTGGATGACATCGCAATCCAAATGCAAGGTGCGTTCACCGAAGTTATTCAAATCAAACGCCGCTCGCAACGAACGACCAATCAAGCGTTGAATTTCTTGGGTACGGCCTGACTGTTTGCCTTTGGCAGCTTCTCTATCCATACGGGTATGGGTCGAGCGCGGCAACATGCCGTATTCAGCGGTCAACCATCCCTGCCCTTTTCCTTTTAAAAAGCCGGGCACTCTATCTTCAATCGAAGCGGTACAGATCACCTTCGTATCGCCAAACTCAATCAACACAGAACCCTCAGCGTGCTTGGTGAATTGGCGGGTGAAATTAATTTGACGCAAAGCGTTGGCAGCACGGCCACTTGGACGCGCTGCATTAGAGACTTCTGACATAGGTTTAACTCTTATTTGTTAATTTGGTGGAATTGTGAATGGCATTACGAATTTCATCGATGGCTTTTTCTATTTCTTCATCATTGAAAATATCGCCGTCTTCCGCTTCTTCGTCACCATCCATCGGTACTTGAATGGTAGTTGCAATAGAGCCGATAGGCAGAGTATTGGTGGAGATAATGGAAGAATTTTCAAGAATATCATTGCCCTCCCACATCATTGCTAGCGCTGTTGCATTGTCACCTTGACGACCCGCAATTTCAACTGCTGATCGCACCAACTCGGGGATCGCCCTCACTATCGTTTGCTCATGCAAACGCTGTGCCAATAAGTGATCCGGCAAGACACCCCACAAACCATCAGAGCACATCAGAATCAGATCTCCCGCCTGCAGCGAGGCCCGACGTGACAATTCAACGATAGGCGCATTTGGCGCACCGAGGCAGTTATATAATTTGTTGCGATCAGGATGGGTATTGCGTTCGGAAGGATCAACCTTACCTTGGTCGATAAGGGTTTCTAGACGTGAATGATCTTTGGTCCGAAGAAGAATTTGACCTTCTCGCATCCAATACAAGCGGGAGTCGCCACAATGTGCCCAATACGCATTGCCATTCTGAATTAAGCAAGCGACGATAGTGGTACGTGGTGTTTCAGGCAGATTCTTAAGCTGTCGAAAACGATGGATTTCGTTGTGCGCAGACAGGAATCCTCTTTCCAAAAATCGCTCAGGCTTATCGATCATTGGGTGCGCTTGCTTTTGAAATAGGCTACCGATAGTTTGCATGGCGATGGTTGCCGCCATTTCTCCCATAATGTGCCCGCCCATACCATC
>JAYVHZ010000386.1:0-6502 GCA_043770645.1 Undibacterium sp.
CGTTCTTTTTCAAGTCCATTCAAACAAGGTCATCGTGCTAGTCAATCACCATCAAGCTTTCCCAAATAACATAATTTTTTTCCGGATAGCAGTGCGCGAAGGCGGGAATCCAGCGACGTAAAAGCCTAAAGACACTAGATCCCTGCCTTCGCAGGGATGACGCCTCGATATTTTGAGCTTAACTGAACAGCATTACCGTTAAAGACGGGCTTTATTTGGTCGCTTTATCGATGGCTCTATCCATCATCTTTTCTTGTATGGTCGGACCCGAATTCGCGGTTAAGGCTGAGTTTTTTTCTGAAGGTGGTGGTAGAGAAAAACCTCGGTTATCTTGCAAAGTCAGTGAACGCGTCGTCGTATTAGTATCAAGGCAATCGACATTGGAATACACGACTTTGCCGTTAATCTTGCATTTGCGTAGCCCTTCCCCAAGTGTTGAAGAATCGGCGCCATTTGAGACGAGCCCTGCACTCTTTTTAACTTCTTGTTCAATAACACCCAAGGATTGTCCCCAACGATTGAAACTTGCCTGCATCGGCCATTGCGAAAAACGCAGATAATAGAGAACGCTCATACCTATGAGGCTGATCCCCATCATGAGCACAGCTGTCATCAATAAACTGATTCCACCAGATTGCTTTGCGATTGAGAGGTATGCTCGTTTCATTTGGTGTTCATAAAAAAATAACAGGCTGAATTTTACACACAAATTGTCATGCATTTTGTTAATGCGTCATTGTATCGATGCTGATGAAGCAAATTTTTCACTTGTCTCCTTCAAGTTGAATTGAGCAATGAATTGATCATCGGGCGCTCAAGGAATAATAAACAAAGCCGGATTTTTTTCCGCCACATCACGCAACAAATTCCACACCACGCGCACTCTCTGCAAGCGATACAAATCCGTCGGGGCGACTAGACAGAACGACCGCTCTGCATAAAAATTATTCTCTAAGACACGCACCAAACGGCCATCGTCAGGTACCGCATAAGGTGGTGCCAAAATCAACCCTAAACCCAATGCTGCGGCTTCGCATTGCGCCGCGAGACTGGTGCAACACATACGGCGATGTGGTGTAAAACCAAGTTCGCCCATGTAGTTCAAGCCACTACTGGCTAATCGGTCCTGGACGTAATCGACAAAGTCATGTTTGATTAAATCAGCGTGCGCAGTGATCGGTGGATGCTTGGCCAAATAGGATGGCGCACCATAAATGTACATACGAAAGCTGGCTAAGCGCGTCACCATATAGCGTCCAGTGCTCGGGGGATCTAACATCACACCCAGATCCGCTTCACGATTCGCCAAGTTGGCAAAGCGCGGAAGCAATAGCAAATCCACGCTCAAATCGGGATGCGCTTGTAATAAATCGACCAAGGCAGGTGCCACCACGCGTGAGCCTAAAATTTCTGGCACCCCCAGACGCACGATGCCCCGCACAGAAATTTGCGCACCGGTCAATTCATCTTGTGCAGCGGTAACCGCGCTTTCCATCGCTTCGGCATGGGGCAATAAGGCGAGTCCCATTTCCGTCAATTGATAGCCCTCGCGACTACGATCAAACAGGGTTGCGCCTAGTTGTTCTTCGAGGCGATCAATGCGCCTTGCGACCGTCGTATGTTCGACGGACAAGCGTCGCGAGGTACCTGACAAGGTGCCACAACGTGCTAACTCCAAAAAGAAACGCAGATCGGTCCATTCAGGCAAAGTCGTCATCACATTCCTCAATTTATTCAACTCTGCAGGCAAGATTGCGCGGAGCGAGTCGATTGTGCATCAAAGCACATAAGTTTAGCAATCGACTTCTTTTGCGTCAAAAATAAGCTTTTATTAAGAGAAAAATGCGCCACCTTAGCGCATTGATCAGTTTGTTGCGCACTTACCACGTGCGCACACCGCACGATTTTGGAGCAAATGTCTCGAAAAACCTCTTAAACTATCCTTTTCTATCGCGAATACCGACTTTTCATTACCAATAGAATATTACTGTGCATTTATGCACAGTGGGTTAGCAGTTGGACGGGTTTCGAAGCGCTTTGAATTCATACACACTGCAATCCGTGTTCATGCAATTGCATACCACCTGAAACAAATAAAACAGCAAGACCGCTTCGATAAGCCGCCCATTGCACATTCATTGCAAGCTTCGGTTTGATCGAAAAAAAGATATCGACAACCCTGGAGACAAATCATGACCTCATCCAAAAAATCACAAGGCAAACTTATTTTGCTAAGCCGTTCAGCAGCAGCCATTTTCGCCATTTATGGCAGCGGCGTTGGCTTTGCCCAAGCGCAAGCTACCGACGCCGCCGCAAAAGCTGCCGACGACACACAAATTTCCAAAGTCGTGGTGAGCGCACGCCGCCGCGAAGAAACTTTGCAAGACGTACCTGTTTCCGTTACTGCGTATAGCGCTGATCAATTATCCAAAAGTGGTATCGCCGATATCACAGGCTTGGTATTAACTTTGCCGAACACGACGATGAGCGCGTCGCGCGGTACTAACTCCACACTGACATCCTTCATCCGCGGTGTGGGTCAGCAAGATCCACTCGCCGGTTTTGAATCTGGCGTCGGCATCTATCTAGACGATATCTATCTGGCACGCCCACAAGGTGCGGTTGCTGATATTTATGACGTTGAACGCATCGAAGTTTTGCGTGGTCCACAAGGGACTTTGTACGGTCGCAATACCATCGGCGGCGCGGTCAAATATGTCACACGCAAAATGGGCCCAGCGACAGATATGCGCTTGAAAGCATCAGTCGGCAGCTATGGCCAAATGGACGGTGTCTTCACTGCCAGCACCGCATTATCAGACACAGTACGTGTTGGTGGAACACTAGCAAAATTCAAGCGCAATGGCTTCGGCACTAACTTCACGACAGGTGAAGACAACTACAATAAAGATGTATCCGCAGCGCGTTTAAGTGCAGAGTTTTTGCCGAATAGTTCTTTGTTCATTCGCGTTTCTGCGGACACCAGCCAAGATGATTCCAATCCTAAACACGGTCATCGCTTAACCGTCGGCAAAATCAGTGGCGCACCAGTCTTGAGTAATGTGTATGACACTCGCGCTAACTTGAACACCGCACTCGGTCGCAAACAGCAAGTGACACAAAGCGGCATTTCTGCTTTAGTCGAATACCAGCTCGAATCGGATTTGATGTTGAAATCGGTCACCTCATCGCGTCACGACACATCGTATGCGCCGATTGATTTCGACTCATTGGGCACTGTCGATTTTGATGTACCAGCACAGTATAAAAACAAACAGTTCAGCCAAGAATTTCAGTTGACCTACACAGGCAAAGCCTTCCAAGGCGTGGCTGGTGTCTACTATATTGACGCGAATGCTTACAATAAATTTGATGTGCGCTTGCTCGGCACGTCCACGTTTACTGAAGGCGATATCGACACCAAAGCGTGGGCAGCTTTCGCTGATGCCAGTTTTGATTTAAGTAATGACTTGAGCCTCTCGGTCGGTGGTCGTTACACTGTCGATAAACGCGAAGCCAGTATCTTGCGTCAAATCTACCTGGGCACAGCGGGTTCTCCTGGTATGGGCAATGCGGCAGCTGTCTTGTTCAGAACTGACACGAAGTTAACTAAATCCGATTTACATCGTGAAGACAAAAAATTCACGCCACGTATTTCGCTGGGCTGGAAAGCTAGCGCCGATCAAAACGTCTATGCGTCATGGACTGAAGGTTTTAAAGGCGGTGGCTTTGATCCACGTATGAATATTGTTGGTTCCAAACTCACTTTGGACAAAGCCAAACAAGGCTTCTTGCCAGAACAAATCAGCACCTTTGAAATGGGTCTGAAATCGGCTTTTGCGAAAAATACCGTGTTGACGAATATCGCAGTTTTCCATAGTGATTACAAGGATGTGCAAATCCCTGGCTCAGTCGCTATTGACACGAATGGCGATGGCAAAGACGATAGCTTCGCGGGTGTCACCACCAATGCAGGCAAAGCCAAGATCGATGGTATCGAACTCGAAGCGACTGCCCGTTTGACGGATGCCTTTAGTATGTCTGGCATGCTCAGCTACATCGATGCCAAATACACGAAATACATCGGTGCTGGTAATGCGGATGTTACCGCCTTACGCGTATTCCAAAACACACCAAAACAAACTGCCAGCATCCGTGCTAACTACGATTGGGATATGGCGATGTTGGGCAATTCCGGAAAACTCACTTTAAGTAGTGGCTTGGCGTTCCGTGGCAAGACATACCAGTTCGAAACGCCAACGCCTATCCTAGATCAAGACAGCTACAAATTATGGGATGCTAGCTTGGTCTGGAGCCGTTCTGACAATCGCGTACGCGTCGGACTGCACGGCAAAAACTTGAATGATGCACGTTACAAAGTGGCAGGTTATTTATTCCCAACTTTGGGTGAAGGCAGCACCACCGCTTTCTACGGCAATCCACGCACTTACACTTTGACTTTGGACTATCGTTTCTAAAACGGAGATATATGGCGACTCTGGTATGCAGTCGCCATGATCTCAATCACGTTTTAGAAAATTTGCGACCAGCTCAAAGCTGGGCTGGTCGTTTTTTTGCCAAACTCTTGTGCTGCCGGGCAGCTACTATTCATCAATACAAAATTCAACAAACTCAACACTCAATTTGGGCTTGAATATCGTGAGCGATTACAAAGACGTTTATTTCACTAGCAAAGATGGTCTGCGTTTGTATGCACGCGATTATGCTGCTGATGCCGCTGCCCTACCCTCTTCAAAATTGCCGGTCATTTGCATTCATGGACTGACCCGTAATTCAGCAGATTTTAATGAATTAGCCCCCTTACTCGCACAACAAGGACGACGCGTCATTGCCGTTGATGTCCGTGGTCGTGGTCGCTCACAACATGCCCGCAAAGTCGCACATTACCATCCTTGGGTCTATGCCAATGACATCCTTAGTCTGGCAGAACAAATCGGTATAAGACGTGCTGTGTTTATCGGCACCTCCATGGGCGGCTTAATCACCATGACGCTGGCGCTGCGTAAATCTAGCTTGATCGCGGCTTCGGTGCTGAACGATGTTGGTCCCAAGTTGTCACAAAAAGGCTTAGACAGAATCGCTGGCTATGCTGGCGATGGTATGCACTGTGCCAACTGGGAGCAAGCACGAAACTATATCAAGTACATTAATCAATCTGCGTTCCCCAACAATACCGATGAAGAATGGGACAAGTGGGCGCGCCGAGCATTTGCGGAGAATGCGCAGGGCGAATTGGAATTGCAGTATGATCCCTTGATTGCCACACCGCTCAAGACCGGCAAATTGAAAGCGACTTCATGGTTGACGCGTTGGGCATTTAAACGACTGAGCAGAAATCGCCCTTGCTTATTAGTCCGAGGTGCTATCTCTGATTTATTAGAAGTTGAGCAGGCAAATTATATGAAGCAAGTTTGCCCGCAATTACAGTATGTTGAAGTACCACAGATCGGCCACGCGCCTATGCTAACAGAACCGAAAGCGCAACAAGCATTACAGAATTTTTTACAGCAAGTCGAATAAGAAACACACAATAGAAATAGGACTTACGCAAAATTGCGCTAGCTAGGCGTGTCGCCGAAGACAGTGCAATTGCACGGCGAGGCGACAACAACGACGCTAGCGTCTGTTTTGCGTAAGTCCTAAGAAAATATAAAAGGAGCACACATGATTACCACTGACAAAAAGAGTCGCAACTTCCAACTCAAGCAACTCGCTCTCAGTCTTGGCCTAGGATTTAGTTTGTTTGCCAGTGCAGGCGCAGCGCTCGCACAAGATATCAAGATCGCCCTGATCGCGGGTAAGACAGGTGCATTGGAGCCGTATGCCAAAGAAACCGAAACCGGCTTCATGATGGGTCTGGAATATCTGACCGGTGGCAAAATGGAAGTCAACGGCAAGAAGATCAAAGTCATCATTAAAGACGATCAAAGCAAACCCGATATGGGACGAACTTTGTTAGCTGAAGCCTATGGTGACGACAAGGTCGATATCGCAGTTGGTACGACGTCGTCCGGTTCTGCTTTAGCGATGTTGCCAGTAGCGGAAGAATACAAAAAGATCCTAATCGTTGAACCAGCAGTCGCCGACGCGATTACTGGCGACAAGTGGAATCGATATATTTTCCGTACCAGCCGCAATTCTATGCAGGACGCCTTGGCGGCTGCCAGTACGATCAAGTCCGGCGGCAGTATTGCCTTCCTCAGTCAAGATAATGCCTTTGGCCGCGACGCCATCAAAGCTGCGAAAGAAGCACTGGCAACAGCAGGTTCTAAAGCTAAAGTGGTGCACGAAGAATTCGCAGCGCAAAACACGACAGATTTCACCGCACCAGCACAGAGAATTTTTGATGCTTTAAAAAATAAGCCAGAACCACGTCTCTTGCAAATCGTTTGGGCAGGACCTAGCCCGATGAATAAATTGGCAGACTTAAAACCAGAGCGCTTCGGCATCAACTTGGCACCGGGCGGCAATATTCTACCTG